>CAYXLV010000138.1:0-5690 GCA_964465995.1 uncultured Coxiellaceae bacterium
AAATAAAGACTCACCAGCGACACAAATTTCTAATTTTTTAGGCGCGCCAATTTGTTTAAAAACCGCAAGCACAGCAATCGGATCGGTCGGTGAAATTAATGCGCCAAATAATAAGCAGTAAAGATAAGGTAATTGCAAATGAATCAACGGTAGTAAGTAATAAACTAAGGTGCCCACAATAAAAGTGGATGCAATAGTGCTAACAGATGCCAGCGTACCAATTTCCCAAATTTTTTGCTTCAAAGTTGAAAAATCAATCGTCAGCGAGCCTGCAAATAATAAAAAGCTCAACATGCCTTTTAATAACAACTCACGAAAATTAGTATGCTCAATCACAATTTCAGTTTTTGCGGCAACATTGGTTAAGCCGCTATGCTGCAAAATAATTAACACCAATGAGATCAATAAAGAACCAGTCATAATGGCAATAGTGCTTTGCATATGAATATAACGATGATTCACATAAGCAATTAAAACTGCCAAGGTGAGAATAATTGATGCAAGTGTGTATGGATCCATGCGGTATTGATACTAAAAAAAATCCACATTGTCCAGTGCGTAAACAGTAAAAAGAAAATTGTACGTTATCTCACACAACGTTATACAACAATACGACCTATTTTTTTGAAAATGATATCGGTACATTGGCGGCCAATATTTTTTTGCGAGGTAAACTGAGTGCTCATACGATCATGGCAAAATTTATCATTAGCAGCATTGTTGTTATATGGCTCATGGGGTTTTTGGGGAGCAAAAACAGCAGAGGTGTTAAATTCTCGAGCAGCTTTAATTTTTTCCAGTATTGGTACGTTAGTGGTTGCACTTTTATGTTTATGCTTATTACATTTTAAAATTGAGTTTTCTGCTAAAGGCATTTTATTTGGCATTTTAACCGGTTTGTCTACTGGACTTGGTACATTATTTTTTATTGCTGCAATCAGCAAAGGTCCACCCGTGCCAATTGTAGTGATGACGGCGATGTATCCGTTAGTCACCACATTATTGTGCATTGCATTTTTGCATCAAGCAGTTACCCTAAAGCAAATCGTCGGCATTGGGTTTTCAATTGTGGGCGTGACATTATTAATTATTTAATGAGGTATATATGACGACAGTAGCATCATCCCAGCAAACTTTTCCCTCAATTAATCCCGCAACGGGTGAAACCATTACCGACGTAGTCACAGCATCAACCCAAACTATTGAACAAGCCATCCAAACAGCCAAGCAAGCTTTGGTCATTTGGTCAGCCATGACAGGGATTGAGCGTGGACGTATTTTACAAAAAGCAGCTAATTTATTGCGCGAACATAATGACGAGCTTGCTTATTTAGAAGCCATGGATACCGGCAAACCTTTATCAGAAACCTTGGCAGTTGATATTCAATCTGGCGCAGATTGCATCGAATATTACGCAAGCGTTGCAGCAAATTTGCAAGGCCAGCATATCGATCTTGGCGAAGATTTTGTGTATACGCGTCGTGAACCGTTGGGTATTTGTGCTGGTATTGGCGCTTGGAATTACCCAATACAAATTGCATGCTGGAAATCAGCGCCGGCATTAGCCTGTGGCAATGTTATGTTATTTAAGCCGTCCGAATTAACTCCACTAACCGCACCAAAACTCGCAGAAATATTTAAACAAGCAGGATTACCCGATGGTGTTTTTACCGTCTTACAAGGTGATGCCAGTGTGGGTGAATATTTAGCCGCGCATGCCGATATTGCAAAAGTTTCTGTAACCGGTTCGGTGAGCACGGGTAAAAAAGTGATGCAAACAGCCGCGCAAACGTTAAAAGCTGTCACCATGGAGCTTGGTGGTAAATCACCGTTAGTTATTTTTGACGATGCTAATATCGAGCAAGCCGTTCAAGCTGCTATGCTCGGTAATTTTTATACCCAAGGTGAAATTTGTTCTAACGGCACGCGAGTGTTTGTGCATCAAGCGGTGCAAGCGGATTTTTTAGCATGTCTGCGTGAAAAAGTAGCGAATATTAAAATTGGTAATCCATTAGATCCTGCCACTCAGTTTGGTGCTTTAATTTCCGAGCAACATTTGCAACGTGTTTTAAATTACATTGAGTTGGGTCAGCAGCAAGGCGCCACTTTATTTTGTGGTGGTAAGCGAATGGTAGTTGATGGCTGTGAAAAAGGTTTTTTTGTTGAGCCGACGGTTTTTACGCAGTGTCATGATGATATGCAAATAGTGCGCGAAGAAATTTTTGGGCCGGTAATGTCGGTTTTAAGTTTTAATGATGAGCAAGAAGTTATTGAGCGTGCGAATAACACAAATTACGGTTTGGCTGCTGGTGTATTTACGCAAAATCTTGCGCGAGCCCATCGCGTAGCGGCTAAGCTGCAAGCAGGAACTTGTTGGATTAATGCGTATAACGTTACCCCAGTTGCAATGCCGTTTGGCGGTTATAAACAATCCGGTCTTGGGCGTGAAAATGGTTTAGCTGCCATTGAACACTACACGCAATTAAAAAGTGTTTATGTTGGCATGGGAAATATTGATAGCCCGTATTAAGGAATAAAATGACAAAAGAAATGAATGGATTTGATTATATTATTGTTGGTGCAGGTTCTGCAGGTTGTGTGTTAGCTAATCGTTTAAGTGCAAACCCAGCAGTGCGTGTGTTGTTGCTTGAAGCCGGTGGTAAAGGTAAAACGTGGAAAATCAAAATGCCAACGGCGTTAATGTATAACCTGGCTGATGCAAAATACAACTGGTATTACCACACGGAACCGCAAGCCTTTATGAACGATCGAATAATGTATTGGCCACGCGGCAAGGTGTTGGGTGGTAGTTCTGCATTGAATGCGATGGTATATATGCGTGGTCACGCTTTGGATTATGATCGTTGGCAAGCGGAAGGCGCGGAAGGTTGGTCTTATGCAGATGTGTTACCTTTTTTTAAAAAAGCAGAAACGTATACAGAAGGTGCTAATGAATATCGTGGTGGTGATGGTCCATTACATGTCTCAGTTGGTGCTTGTAAAAATCCTTTATATAAAGCATTTATTGAAGCTGGTCAGCAAGCAGGTTATCCCTTTACGGACGATATGAATGGTCGTCAGCAAGAAGGCTTTGGCAAGATGGATATGACGATTTATCGCGGTCAACGCTGGAGTGCCGCACGTGCGTATTTGCAGCCGGTTTTGCAGCGTGCCAATTTGGTGACGGTGACCCAGGCGTTGGCGACGAAGGTTTTGTTCAAAGGGAAAAGAGCGATTGGTGTTGAGTTTTTGCAAAAAGGTAAAACGAAACGAGTTTATGCAAGCTGTGAAGTTATTTTATCTGGTGGGGCGATTAATTCACCGCAGTTGTTAATGTTGTCAGGTGTTGGTGATGCGGATGCCTTGCAAAAACTTAGCATTCAATCGGTTGAGCATTTGCCAGGGGTGGGTAAAAATTTACAAGATCATTTGGAAGTGTATGTGCAGCAGCGTTGTAAAAAACCGATTACTTTATATAAGCAGCAAAAACAACCTTGGAAGACGATGGTGGGTGCGCGTTGGTTTTTGTTGAAAAATGGATTGGGTGCGTCGTCGCATTTGGAGGCGGGTGCTTTTATTAAATCCAATACGCAGGTGGCGCATCCGAATATTCAATATCATTTTTTACCGTCGTTGGTTTTAGATCATGGTCGGCAGGCGATTGCGGAGCATGCTTATCAAGTGCACGTTGGGCCTATGCGGCCAACGTCACGCGGTACGATTACTTTGCGATCGAATAATCCGTTGGCTTACCCGATGATTCAACCAAATTATTTGCAGACGGAGCATGATCGCCAAGAGATGCGTGAGTGTGTGCGTAAAACGCGTGAGATTTTGATGCAGCCGGCGTTTGATGAGTTTCGCGATGTTGAACTGCGGCCGGGGTTGGCGGTGCAAAGTGATGCAGAGGTTGATGCGTTTATTCGGGATAAGGCTGATAGTGCTTATCATCCGTCCTGCACTTGTAAGATGGGTACGGATGCGATGGCGGTGGTTGATCACCAAGGTCGGGTTTATGGTGTGTCGAATTTGCGCGTGGTGGATGCGTCAATTATGCCAAGTATTGTGAGTGCTAATTTGAATGCGCCGACGATTATGCTGGCGGAGAAGATTGCGGCGGCAATTGTTGATTGAAAGCATGGTGCGTTTTGACTAGAATGCGCCAAGCACTGATCCTTGGGGGCAGTGACTTTTTTACCTTTTTTTAAGCAGTTACTAGAGGACTTGATCTGATGGGACAAGTACCGACATACACTATCATTGGCGCTGGTCGACTGGCGCGTCATTTTTGTTTTTATTTTGAAGCGTTACAAGTTCCTTTTCGACAGTGGTCGCGGCGGTCTACGTTTGCTTTGCAGGCGGCGTTGGCGGGCGGTGATGTGGTGTTGTTGTTGATTAGTGATCAAGCGATTGAGCCGTTTGTGTTGGAGCACCGTGCGTTGTTGGGTGATAAGACGGTGGTGCATTGTTCGGGGAGTTTGGTGACGGAGTTGGCGGTTGGGGTGCATCCTTTAATGACGTTTGCGCATGAGTTGTATGCGGTCGATTTGTATCAAAAAATTCCTTTTGTGGTTGAGCGTGGTGCGCCTGCATTTGCTGAGTTGTTTCCGGCATTGCCGAATCCAAGTTTTGTTATTGCGCGTGAGCAAAAGGCTTTGTATCACAGTTTGTGTGTGGCGGCGAATAATTTTACGACGTTGTTGTGGCAAAAGTTTTTTGATGAGATGCAGAGTCGTTGGGATATTCCTGCAGCAAGTTTGCAGCCTTTTTTGCGGCAAACGTTTGCGAATTTGGAGTTGTCTTATGAGACGGCTTTGACTGGGCCGTTGGCACGTAATGATGTGAATACGATTAGGGATAATGTGGCTGCTTTGGAAGGTGATTCGTTTCAAAAAATTTATCAGGCTTGTGTGGAGGTTTTTACTAATGAATATTCTTGATTTTCAAAAGATGAAAGAGGCACAACAGAAGATTGTGATGGTGACGTGTTATGACTTTTGGTCGGCGCAGATTATTGCGCAAACGGATGTGGATTGTGTTTTAGTCGGGGATAGTTTGAGTATGGTGATGCATGGTTTTGCGACGACGGTGTCGGCGACGTTGGAGATGATGGTGTTGCATACGCAGGCGGTGGCGCGTGGTTTGTCGAATAAGCTGATTGTTGGGGATATGCCGTTTTTGTCGAATCGGTTTGGTTTGGATGAGGCGTTGTTGGCGGTGCAGCGGCTGATGCAGGCGGGGGCGCATGCGATTAAGTTGGAGGGGGCTGCTGGGAATTTGGATTTTGTGAGGTATGTGGTGGAGTCTGGGGTGCCGGTGATGGGGCATTTGGGGTTGACGCCGCAGGCGGTGAATCAGTTGGGTGGTTTTCGGGTGCAGGGGAAGCATGAGGCAGCAGCGCAGCAGTTGCTTGAGGATGCGTTGGCTTTGGAGGCGGCGGGGTGTTTTGCGATTGTGTTGGAGTGTGTGCCTCGGGGGGTGGCGTTGCGCGTGACGGAGCAGTTGCGGGTGCCGACGATTGGGATTGGTGCGGGGAGTGATACGTCGGGGCAGGTGTTGGTATTGCATGATTTGTTGGGGTTGAATGTCGGGGTTGAGGCTCGGTTTTTGAAGCGGTATTTGGATGGGGAAGGGGTGATTAAGGGGGCTTTGGATGAGTATTGTCGGGAGGTTCGGGGGAGTTTGTATCC
>CAYXLV010000139.1:0-5684 GCA_964465995.1 uncultured Coxiellaceae bacterium
AGTTTATACAGAGTGACCAAGCTTTGCTGGTTTTCTTTGAAACGACTGCTGTAAGCAAAACTGATAATTTGCCTCTGATTAATGAGCTAAAGCGGTATTTTATGAGAAATCCTGCACAGAAGAATGAGTTCCAACAGGACATATTTAATTTAGTTAATTACTATTTTGAACAAACTCCTGCACAAAGAGAGAAGCATCTCCAGTTAGTAGCAATTGTAAAAGATTTTTTTGATAAAGATCAGCTGCCAGTTAGAGTGGTGCGACCCAAGCTGTTTGATGCAAAAGTATTTTGCGATGTATTAGAGAATGAAAATAATTGTATCCTAGATACTATTGTCTCTGACATTTATGTTGATCCAAAACTGGATTCTAAAACTGGTTTAACCTTAAGTAATGCCACATGGAAGTTAATAAAATATAGACACCCTCTTATTGCTACTAGGGTGGTTCCAGAATCGGATCTTGTTGAGAATAAGCGAATTAAAGCCGTTGTTGATATTTATAATAAGCATCAAAGTGGGGAGCCCATTGATTATGTCAGGCTGGCTGATGAGATTGTGCAGTACTGTGATGCGCATCCACTTGCTGAAGAAGATAAGGACCAAAGTTATAGTCGATTGTTGGATTTTGTGAGCCAATACAAAACTGATAAGAATCAACACAATAATACAGGCCTTATAGGAGCTGTGGTTTCTAATCTTAAAAATGCAAACAATAATAATTCACTAGATGAGCCTTTGATATCTAATAAAGATCTAAACAATAATAATTCATCAGATGAGTCTTTGGTTTCTAAAACAATGAAATTTTTTAGTACAATGTTTTTTTCTGCAAAAGAGCCGGATACTAAGTCTGAACTTGGTGCAAGTGATGCAAGTTTTAAAGAAATGTTTTTAGATAAACTTAAATTGGATATTGCTAACATGTCTGGTGCAGATAACTCGAATAATGGTTTGTCATATATTGAATTGTATCGAAGTCCAGAACATCCTTTGCCGCCTAGTTATGCTACTTTGGCTGAGTACTTTTTAGCTGAGTCTGGTGTTGATGTTAATAAGGTATATGTTGAAGGTGAGAATCGGGTATATTTTCTTGACGATACTTACACAGACTCTCTTGATTTACCGATGATGTATGAGAAGGGTTTTTGGTGAGGGGGAGATACTCCCCATCCCTGTTTGTGTTTATTTAACACATGCTGTTGCTCTTAGAGGTTATTGTCATGCTTTATCGCCAGCAAGCTTGTTTGTAGTAGTTCATACCTGAGTCGCCTAGAATTAGCATGGATTTATGCTCATATTGATTTAAGAACTGTTTGACATATTCTGAGGGTTTCCTATAAGTGGGTAATCATGAGGTGAGCTAATCATTACCCACAAGTTTATTTTTACTGCTAAAAGCTATGTCTCGCATAAAAAAATGGCCACATTCTTCACATCACACTCACACCTCAGCGGATATTGTTGGGCAACCTCTCACTAGCGTTCGTGGCTCAGTTGTCACAGCCTTCTGCCAATGCATGACAACTGAGCCACGAACGCTAGTGAGAGGATGCCTAATAATAAAAGCTTCGGTTTAAAATTAATATGCAACACTTAAGAAGCTAAACCCAAAAAAAGTAATTTCAAAATTGCTTTACTAACTTGTGGGTAATGATTAGGAGGAAGTTTGCTCTGTTTAGGCCTAGTAAGGGGCATGCTTCAATTGCTGTTGAGTTGGTTGGGCTCTGGGCTAGAAGGAGCTAATTGCTTGGGCTAAAGGGTTTATCTCTTTCAAGTTCGCTAGCCAAGCTGTTATAGAGCTCTTGAGTGATTTTTTTGCGGCCTTTTAATCTTGTCCAAAAATAGCCTAGCTTAGTGCATTGCTCAGATTTTTTGGTTTCTGCGATTTCAAGTATGCGGTAATAGGCCTCGGTGCCAGATATTCCGTTTATAGGTTTAGCTTTGGCAATAGTTTTCATCATTTGTAAGCCACCGTCAGATAAGCGGCTTGTTTGTTTGGGGTGTTTATTTGTTGCTTGTAATTCTACTTTCTTACCGAAAAAGGATGACCAGTTTTGGCTGGTGAGTTTTGCTTGTAATGCACTTAGTTTTTTTTGATATTGTTTGTCTTTCTCTTGGTCGGCGTTATGGGTTGCAATAGCAATCATATCATCAAGCCGTTCGATGATTTTGTCTAATTTTTCAGGGTTAATTTCTTTAAGAATCTTGGTAGTGTACTTAACAACTATGTCTGATTGTTTGCTTTTTTTATCTATTATCTTAAGTACATTGCTGATGAGTTGATTAAAGCCTTGTTTTGGGTCAAGAGTGTTGCGAAGTGATAATCGAGTTTGCAATTGATTAAGTTGTGAAATTATATGTATTTGTTTTCTGTATGATTCAAAATCTTCAAATGACATTTCTTTGCTATTGGAAGTTTTGTATTTGTCGGTATAAATTATTTTAGTTTTTGTTAGCTCGATTTCATGCTTTTGATCACGTCGATTAGATCGAGTTAATGCGTTGATATCAGGCTGAAAATGACCGCTGTTGTTTGATTTGCTCTTGATTTCACCTGCCTCAACACACCATTCACCGGCAAAAATTACTGGGTTTTCGCCAAGAAACTGTGAATGTTTTATTAATATGTTGCCAGAAAAAAGTTCGCCCTTGGTGGACTCGACAAATACGTCAATATTTTTATCGTTTTTAACATTTTTTTCGTTGGTTCGATTTGTTGAGAATGGCTTGATTTCTAGAAAGTTGGTTATTGTGTTCTTGCTACATTTGTAAATGCAGCCTTCGTAACGAAAAACACGGTATTCTTGTCTTTTTTCTTCGCTAAAATATTCTAGACGGCTATTTTTATCACTCTTTTTCTCGTGGTTGATAAGTGCTGGAGAGTCAAGGAAGGGGGTGCTTGATTGAAGTGTGGTTATATTGGCATTCTTTTGTTTGAGTAGGTTTTGTATTTCAACTTCCGATTTATTAAAAAAAACTTGAAGAAATTTTATTGCAGATTGACGGAGATTTACAAGCCCTTCATTATTTTCATAGGATTTTTTGCCCTCAGGGAGTTTGGCTATATCCTCTGGTATGTCATTGCCATAATCCTCAATACTCTCGATTAGCTCTATTAAAGCAGAGACACGGGCAGTAAAGGTCTTGGCTTCGTTGACTTTTGTAGCTTTTTGTTGGACCGATTTAGCAATATCTTTCTCAGCAAGATCGTTTTCGGTTGGGATTGAAGCTATAACTCTCATTTAAAATACTCAATAAAATGTTTCTTGATTTTGCTGCAAGTTTACTAGAGTTTTATTAAGAAACTCTTAAATCCACTAAATTAATTGATGGTCGTTTTTCTAGGTACTGAAAAATTCAAAACCGCGTGGCTGTACAATCAAAATTTGCACAAATTGATTTGGGATGGTGGCTAATTTTGTGTCATCGGCATGCTTGTGCGCAGCGGTGCAACAGGGTAGGATTTAGGCATGCAAAATCAAGATCGAAATCCAATTCTTCTGTCCATCTCGGAGTGGTTCCGGCGTAATTTTTCTGATCCGGAGGCGCTGAGTTTATTTTTCTTCCTGGTTTTTGGGTTTCTGTTTATCGAATTCTTTGGTAACTTCTTTATGCCTGTCTTGATCAGTATTGTGATCGCTTATTTGTTACAGCCGATAGTTGAACTGCTAAAACGTTGGCGCTGCCCAAATTTAGTGGCTGTTTTAGTGGTCTATCTCTTATTTATTGGTTTGTTTGTGTTCTTATTAGTGGTCTTGCTGCCATCACTTTGGAAGCAGCTGGCGAACTTAGTCAATGAGCTGCCGCGAGCTTTCTCACAAGGGCAGACTTGGTTTACTAGTTTAAGTGATCGTTATCCCAGTGTTTTTGCAACTCCACAGTTCCAGCATTTAATGGGTGTGTTAAAAACCCAGTCACTCAAAGTGGGGCAGGATGTTGTTAAATATTCGATTGGCATTATTCCAAATATCATCACTGCCGTGCTGTACTTTATTTTGGTGCCATTGTTGGTGTTTTTCTTTATGAAAGATCGCGAGCCTATTTTGGCTTGGTTCACCCAGTATCTGCCAAAACGACGTGGCTTGGTTTTACGGGTTTGGGCGGAAGTGCGTGGCAAAATCGGTGCTTATGTTAATGGGCGGGTGATTGAGATTTTTATTGTTGGTATTGTTTCAGCGATCACTTTTGCTATTTTGGGCTTAGAATATTCAGCTTTGTTAGGCGCATTGGTTGGATTGTCTGTTATTATTCCCTACATCGGTGCCATTGTTGTCACCATACCTGTCGCTATTGTTGCACTAATGCAGTGGGGTCTGGCGCCGCATTTTTTCTATGTCTTAATCGCATTTGGAATCATCATCACATTAGATGGCAATGTGTTAGTGCCATTTCTATTTTCCGAAGCAATGGCGCTGCATCCAGTCGTTATTATTCTCGCCGTAGTAGTTTTTGGCGGTATTTGGGGTTTCTGGGGGATCTTTTTTGCTATTCCTTTAGCAACTCTAGTCAGAGCTGTGCTAGCCGCTTGGCCGCGGGACCTTGTTAAAGATTAGTTTAGACTAATAATAAGGGGGTCAACCACGGACAGTTCAAAAATACCTTCTAACATTCATTGAGTTAAAATTTCAACTGTCCGTGTCGTACCCGGACAGTTTACTTTGCTTGACCGTTGAGTGGGGTGCTTGAGTTTATTACGAAATGAATGAATAACAATGTTGAAACGCGTAGATCACATTGATTATGATTGGTCCATGCCTAGACGACGCCGAATACATTATCGAAACGCTTTTTACCACGTGATGGTGCGAGGTAATTATCGCAAGCAGATTTTTCATGACGATCAAGACAGAGGTTTTTTCTTTAAGAAACTTCAACAGGTCACGGAAAACTATTTATGTAAAATCCATCTATTTTGTTTGATGCCCAATCATGTGCATCTTGTTATTGAGGTAACTGAAATTCCATTGGCAAAAGTTATGCAGAGCCTGACTAGTGCTTATGCGCGCACTCATAATTTGCGTCATGAATTGAGTGGCCATTTGTTCCAAGGGCGCTATAAAGCGAAATTAATTCAGGATGATCGGTATTTACTGGAGCTTTGTTTTTATATACATCAAAACCCTGTTAAAGCAGGTTTGTGCCGGTCGTTGGCGGATTATCGATGGAGTAGCCATTTTGCCTATGTGAATCAAGAAAAAATCTCGTGGCTAACGACGTCTCATATCAATGCGTTGCTTGAAAAAAAGGTGAGTGCTGAGGCAAATCATTATATTACGTTTATGATGGATAAAAATGACATTGAGTCAAAGCCTGCTTACTGTACTTTTAACCAAGCGGGTGAATTAATTATTATGGATACCGTGAAATTAAAAAGGGATAAAAACCCAATGCTAGCATTGGAGAATGTTCCGTTGGTGCATTTGGCTGAGGTTATTTGTAAAGAGATGGGTGTTTCAATGGAACATCTTGTGTCTGATTCGCAGGCGCGGCAGGTTACTTTGGCGCGGTCACTTGTTTTTTATTTTGGGCATTATCATGCGCGTTATAAGGTTTTTGATTTGGGTATATTGCTGAATTGGCAGCCTGATTCTTTGGCTAAAACACTGTCTCGCCAGCTCGCTAACCGTAGTCGACGCCAAGCAATTGAACAATTAATTGAAAAATTTGAGCGGAAATTTTTGG
>CAYXLV010000140.1:0-5652 GCA_964465995.1 uncultured Coxiellaceae bacterium
CAACTGATGCAATTGCGCTAAACCTAAACGCTCAGAATTTTCAATAATCATTAAACTTGCATTCGGCACATCAACGCCCACCTCAACAACCGTTGTTGCAACAAGCAAATCGATATCACCATTTTTAAATTGCTGCATCACTGCGTCTTTTTCATCCGGTTTAAAACGACCATGCAATAACGCCACCTTCAACTCAGGCAACACCCGCTGCAACTGTTCTGCTGTTGCTTCTGCCGCCTGGCACTGCAACACTTCCGATTCTTCCACCAAAGTACAAACCCAATACGCTTGTCTTTGCGACTGGCAATTAACGCGCACCCGTTCAATCACTTCATCACGCCGCTGATTAGCAACCAACACAGTCGTTATCGGTTTACGCCCTGGCGGTAACTCATCAATTACAGACGAATCCAAATCCGTATAAGCCGTCATCGCCAAAGTTCGCGGTATAGGTGTTGCTGTCATTATCAGCTGATGAGGATATTGGCCATGCACCGCACCCTTTTCTTTGAGCGCCAAACGCTGATGCACCCCAAACCGATGCTGCTCATCAACGACTAATAAAGCGAGATGCTGAAACTCAACCTGATCTTGAAATAATGCATGCGTACCAATAACCACTTGCGCCTTACCACTAGCAATATCCGCTAATGCTTGCCGACGCTCTTTTACCGACTGCTTACCAACCAGCCAACCAATTTGAATACCAAGCGGCTCTAACCAGTCGCGAAAATTACGAAAATGCTGCTCCGCCAGAAGCTCCGTTGGCGCCATCATCGCTGCTTGAAAACCACTTTCAAGTGCCTGCAACACCGCCATCGCTGCGACAATGGTTTTCCCAGATCCCACATCACCTTGCACCAAACGCAACATCGGCCGCGCTTGCTGCAAATCATGTTGAATTTCTTGCACTACTCGTTGCTGCGCACCCGTCAACTGAAATGGCAGCATTGCTTGAAGCTGCTCGCAAAGCGCCCCCGGTTTTTTTAACGCCGGCGCATCGCTTGATCTAATGGTATGACGCACACTCTGCAAACCCAATTGATGCGCCACCAACTCCTCAAACGCCAAACGCTGTTGGGCCGGGTGTCGCCCACTCAGCAGTAAATCTTGATCAACATTCGGTGGAGGGTGATGCACAAATTGCAATGCATTTTTTAACGCTACAAACTCAAACCCCTGCAAACAACTATCCGGTATAAGCTCAGGCAGCCCGGTAGATTTCTCTAAAATTGCTAATGCTTGCTCAATTAATTTACGCAGCACTGCCTGCGATAAACCTTTGGTAGTTGGATAGATAGGAGTGAGATGATCACTCAACGGCAAACTCTCCGCCTGCCCCATCTCTCGATACTCAGGATGCACCATCTCTAATTGATGAGTAAACCCCAAACGCGCTTCACCAAAACAACGCAGCTGCAAACCTGTCTGCAAGCGCTGTTTTTGCTGCGCAGAAAAGTGGAAAAATCGCAATGTAATCGCGCCACTACCATCATGTATTCGACACAATAAGTTAGCCTTTTTCCCGCCGCTAATAGCGACAGTTTGCACCGCGCCTTCAATCAAACAACTCGCTCCAGGTCGAATCGCACCAATTAACGTCACCCGCGTGCGGTCTTCATAACGATTCGGCAAATGAAACAATAAATCTTGAACGTTTGAAATATTAAGCCGCTCTAAATGCTCTGCAATTTTTGGCCCAACGCCACTTAATTGCGTAACAGGAATCTGCTGAACATTCACTCAACCAACGCCATCACCGCTTCAACTTCAACATCCGCCTGCTTTGGCAACTCTTTTACTCCAACCACGGAACGAGCTGGAAATGGCTCATCGAAGAATTCTTTAACCACTTCATTCAATGTATCGTAATGACGAAAATCTGTTAAATAGATTGTTAATTTAACGATATGCGCAAAATCACCGCCCGCTGCATTCACAATCATGCCAATATTATGAAAAACCTGCCTCGCTTGCGCACGAAAATCATCCTTAACAAGCTCCATAGTTTTCGGATCCATACCAATTTGCCCAGACAAATAAATCGTCGTCCCGACCTTAATCGCTTGCGAATAAGTACCAATCGCCTGCGGCGCTTTATTTGTTCCAATCATTTGTTTCATTATTTTTTTCTCCTATCGATGACGAGTAATTTTTACCACGGCAGGAATTTGCCGCAAACTTCGCAACACTTCCGCCAAATGCGCACGGTTACGAACCAATAATTTTAATTCCACTAAATAATGACGACCATCGCGATCCTCTATATTAATATCTTCAATATTGGCATCAGCATCAGACACCGCTAACGCCATAATTGCTAGCACTCCTCGTTTATTTTGCACCAGCACTTGAATAATAATACTGAACTCACCTTGCACTTCTTCAGACCAGCGCAAGCGAATATATTCATCTGGATGACGTCGCAAGCGCGTAATTTGCTTACAACGATCCACGTGCACCATGATACCTTTGCCCGGAATGATCACGCCTAAAATTGGATCACCTGGAATGGCACAGCAACATTGAGGAAATGCAATCACCATCCCTTCTGTGCCTTTAATAACTAACGGTGCTTCTGTTTTTGACTCAAGCCCACCAACACCTTCGGCTTTAATTTGTTTAGCAATATCTGCCATATGTTGCGCGACAAGACTCGCCGCACGATTACCCAAACCAATATCTTCTAAAAGCTCATCCATACTTTTAAAATTCGTTTCATGCAACACATGATTTATAACCGTTTCCGGCAGCTTTCTTAACACCAAGGCATGGCCACTCAAGGTTTTTTGCAACATTTTTTTACCCAGTGCAATAGATTCACTTTGACGCTGATTTTTAAGGACATGTCGAATACTACTACGCGCCTTACTTGTCACCACAAAATCCAACCAAGCCGGATTGGGTCGTCCACGCGCTGTCGTCACCACTTCCAACGTTTGCCCGTTCGCGAGAACAGTCGACAACGGCATAATTTGCCGGTCAATTTTTACAGCAACACAACTATTACCAATATCCGTATGCACCGCATAGGCAAAGTCAACCGCCGTCGCCCCCATAGGCAGCTCCATAATATCGCCGCGTGGTGTAAACACATACACTTCATCAGGAAATAAATCGACTTTTACATTTTCAATAAACTCTAAGGAATTTCTCGAACTTTGCTGCAATTCTAATAAATTACGCACCCACTGCTGCGCACGCAAATGTGGCTGGCTAATTTTCTCATCTTCATCCGTTTTATAAAGCCAATGCGCCGCAATCCCACTAATCGCCATTTTATCCATTTCTGTCGTGCGAATTTGCACTTCAATGGGCAACCCATAAGGACCAAATAAAGTTGTATGCAAAGACTGATAACCATTCGCTTTTGGAATCGCAATATAGTCTTTAAAACGCTCTGGCACTGGTTTAAAAATACCGTGCACAACACCCAATACCCGATAACAAGTATCCGCATCATCCACGACAATACGAAACGCATACACATCCATAATTTCATTAAATGGAATTTTTTTAGTTTTCATTTTGCGGTAAATACTATAGAGATGCTTTTCACGACCACGAATATTGCAAGAAGGAATTTTGCTTTTCACCAACCCTTCACGTAAGGCTTTTTCAATCAAGTTTAATATTTTTTTACGATTACCTCTGGCTTTGCGCACAGACTCTTTTAAAATTTCATAACGACGCGGGTACATTGCTTGGAATCCCAGATCTTCTAACTCAACCGAAAAATCTCGCATCCCTAAACGCTTGGCAATCGGTGCAAAAATCTCAGAGGTTTCTTTCGCAATACGCTGTCGTTTCGCTGTCGGCAAACTGCCTAAGGTACGCATATTATGCAAACGATCAGCCAGCTTAACGATAATCACACGAATATCACGCGCCATCGCCAACACCATTTTGCGGAAGTTTTCCGCCTGCATATGTGCGCGGCTAACAAATTCAATCTGGGTTAATTTACTCACCCCATCCACTAAATTAGCGACTTGCTCGCCAAACTTTTCCACTAAATCCTTTTTCTCAACGGGAGTGTCTTCAATGACGTCATGCAATAACGCCGCCATAATACTTTGGTGATCCAATTTCATATCAGCCAAAATACAAGCAACAGCAACAGGGTGGGTAATATAAGGTTCGCCAGTGCGGCGTTTTTGACCACGATGCGCATCAAGCGCTACTAAATAGGCTTGATGAATTTTTTCGATTTGTTCTCGTTCTAGGTAATCTAACTTTCGTCGTAGCTTTCTAAATAGTCGCATACGATCTCCATTACACGGCGTGCAACTCAATCCACGCTCTGGATTCCATGATCGTACCTACTGCGATTAAATTAAGGCCGATCTTCTTCTTCGATAATCACTGAAGCAGATGTCGACTCTGCTGGCACAGCTTGTTGACTAGCCAACATCTCATCGGTCATTTCTTCATCATCGTCTTGGGTAATCTTAGTAACGTCAATCCCGGCAGCAATTTCACGTAATGCAATCACTGTCGGCTTATCATTTTCGGTAGGAACTCTAGGCGTGCCACCTAGCTCTATATCGTGTGCTCTTTTTGCCGCTTTAATCACTAAATCAAACCGATTAGCAACACGCTTCAAACAATCTTCTACCGTTACTCGCGCCATAATGACCTCATATTGAACATTTACTGGAAAGCATGAGATTCTACTATTTCTCTATCAATTCGGCTAGCAGTTTCTGGTGAACAGCCGCCTGAACTGCACACTTCAGACGCTTGGATTGCACAATACTTCGCACATCATCAAACGCCACATCAAAATCATCGTTGATCACTAAATAATCAAATTCATGGTAATGCATCATCTCAGTCTGTGCCTGCGCCATCCGTTGAGTAATAATGGCCGAGTTATCTTGATTACGCTGCTCTAACCGCTCCCGCAAAACCGACATAGATGGCGGCAACACAAAGATCGATACAGCAGCAGGAAATTCCTGGCGAATTTGACGAGCCCCTTGCCAATCAATCTCCAATAGAATATCAATCCCTTTATCCAATTGCTGCAGCACCCATTCATGCGACGTACCGTAACAGCAACCAAACACTTCAGCGTGCTCCAAAAATTTTTTCTCTGCCACCATCTGTTTAAATTGAGCATCATCAATAAAATGATAATCAACTCCATCTTGCTCACCTGGGCGTGGCGGACGGGTGGTGTGCGAAATTGAAATTTTAAAATTATCCATGGATTTGGCTAAGGCTTTCACCAAACTTGTTTTGCCAGCACCCGATGGCGCTGCCAAAATATAAAAATTACCACGTGTTGGATTACTCAATGTTTTGTACCTGTTCACGCATTTGCTCAATCGCCACTTTTAATTCCACCGACGCCTGAGTCACATCCGCATTAATTGATTTACTCCCCAAAGTGTTTGCCTCACGATTCAGCTCTTGCATTAAAAAATCCAAGCGTCGACCAGCAACACCACCCTTATCTAAAACTCGCGTCACTTCTTTAATATGCGACTCCAATCGATGCAGCTCTTCAGCAACATCAGTTTTTTGTGCAATCCACACTAGCTCTTGCTCTAAACGGTCGCTATTTAATTCAAGCTGCGCCTGTTGAAATCGTTCAACAATTCGCTGCCGCTCTGCTTGCAAAATAGCTGGCATATGCTGCTCAAC
>CAYXLV010000141.1:0-5648 GCA_964465995.1 uncultured Coxiellaceae bacterium
GTATACATTAGATAAACATTATCTTCTTGAGTTGCTTGTGTGGGTGGTAAATCAAGTGTTGGGGTGGTTGGTTGGTTTTCAATATCAATAATAATGGTATGGTCAATTTGGGTGGCTTGCTCGGTGTCGCTAATGACAACTTGGCATTGGCTATCTTGCAGGCAATAAGCTTTGCGTTGTTTTGGATATTGAGTATCAATTGGCAGAAAGATGCCGCGCAAATACAAGATAGCAAGAGCGCTAATCACGTAATGCGGTCCTTTGCTGCAGTGAATGGCGATGACTGATTGTGGTGGTAATGTCTCGTTATAAGTATGTTGATAGCGGGTGAATATGACTTTGGCCAATTTGATCGCTTTTTCTAAAAGCTCGCCATAAGTATATTGGATTGGTCCTTCATGTATCGCAAGTTTTGCGGGTGTGGTTTTTGCTTGTTGCGTAATTTTCACCAGGAAATTTTCGCAAACAGAATATTCAGATTGTGTGTTGTTGAATTGCTCTAATACACGTAACTCAGTGGTGGTTAATATATTTTGTTGCCAGAGTGGATGGTCATTGTGGTTGCTATCAATTAATTGCTGTAAATGTTGTTGCATATTATTTGCAAGTAACTTACTGGATGTTTGCAACTCGCCAATCACACTGCAGGTTAGGGTGGTTACATTAGCTTGGGTGCTAATTTCCAAATAGAGGCCTTGATGGTCAGTCAGTCGTTCGTGAGCGATTGATTGATCAAAGTTAATGAGTAGTGGAATGTTGTTGAGTGTATTGCTGAGAGTGGGATCTTTACAAAATAAATCGATATCGTATACGGCACGGTGATAGTTTGCATTAATGATGTGGCTAAATTGCGCCAATGTGGGTTGTGCATTGGCTAAATCACAATTCACGGGTATTTGTAGCGGATAGTGTTGTGTGCCAAAGGCGAGGTTTTTTAATAGCTTAATGCTAGTAGCTTCGTAGTTATTGATCCGGTAGCAATAATAAGCAATCAAACTGGCTAGTTGTATTTTGCTGAATTTTTCGCAAATCGATAAAGTCCACAGTGATTGCAGTAGTGGTGATGTTGTTGCTTGTGGGTGGAAAGGAGGTCCTTGGTGAATGGTATGCAATTGATTTAACCAATACTGATTATTTTTTTGTGATCTGCTTGTTAGATAGTCGTGGGATGGGGTGGCTTTTTGAATGGTGATGTCTTTAACGTTTGCTAGGTTGATTGCTTGGTTATTTAAGTCCAGGATTTGGGTAATTTTAATCGCGCTCTGCTGGCCTGCTGCAATAATTAAAAAATCTGCACCCTGCTCAATCACCGTGCCGGGTATGGCAGAGTGGGTCATGGTTAGTGGGACAGCTGCTTTAATGCAATAAATTCGTTGGTTAATGATGCACTTTGCAGTAGTGAGGGTGTTTTTTGATGGTCCAAAATCCAGTGCGCGAATTAGCCGACAAATGGATGTAGCAGATTTCTCCCAGTCAATAAAACCGTCATTGGCTGGCTTGTCTTTATAAAAGTATTGGCTTCTTGCGGTAGAGTCTTGAGGTGTGTAGGTGAGAGTGTGGTTTTTTAAGTCATTCAGTAAAGTTGCAAACGATTTAATGGCTGCTTGATAGCAAGCAAGATTGAGTGAGAAGCTTGATGTATCGGCTTTAATGGGTACTCTTTCTTGCAATATGATATCACCAGTATCAATACCCGCATCAATGCGATGCCAAGTGATGCCGTGCCAAGTTTCATTATTTAAAATTGCCCAAGCGGTTGCATTCACGCCTGCATAATTTGGCAATAAGCTGTCGTGAAAATTAATGGCTGCAAGTTTGACGTGTTTTAAAATAGTGGGGGGGATAATAATGGGATTTACAATGCTAAAGAGGTAGTCACAAGTTTGTTCTGTGATCGCGGCAAGATTGGTGAGATGACTGTGTGTTAATCCGAGTTGATCGCAATCTTTTTTGATGTCGTGGTTATCGGTTAACACTAAAGAAATTGTAAAACCGTTGTTGATTAAAAGATGGAGGCATTCACGAGTCAGGCTGGTAGTGCCAATGACAATGCAGTGTTTTGAATTCATACGTTAATATCCATATTGTGTAGATGAATCAGTAAACTTGTCGATTGCGTAGGTTATAAAAAAATGCCAACATAGGCCACCTGTCAAACAACACATTGTGAGACGTCAATCATATGAATAGCATTATTATTCATGATCCTAGCTTGCGTGATGGTAGTCACGCTGTAAAACATCAACTGACTCTAGAACAAATTTCCCAATATATAGCTGCAATTAATGCCTCTGGTGTTGATGTGGTTGAGGTGGGGCATGGTTTGGGCTTGGGTGCAGCGTCACTGCAAATGGGTTTTTCTAAGCATGCAGATTCAGAGATTTTAGCAGTTGCCCGCGCGCATTTAACTGACACCAAGCTAGGCGTTCATATTACACCGGGTTATGGCACTAAAGAGGATTTGCAGGCAGCGCTAAAATTTTGTCCGGATGTGGTGCGTGTGGCAGCGCACTGTTCGTTGGCAAATGTTACCGAGTCATTAGTGAAGTTGGCGTTGGATGCCGGGGTGATGACTTATGTTGCGTTAACCATGTCGCATATGATCAGTGCTAATGAGCTAGTAGAGCAGGCACAGCAGGTGGCAAGCTATGGTGCAGATGGTGTGATTTTGATGGATTCAGCGGGGGCGTATCTGCCAGCTGATGTTGATGAAAAAGTTCAGTTATTGGTTCGTGAAACAGATTTAGCGATTGGTTTTCATGCGCATAATAATTTGGGCTTGGCGGTTGCCAATTCATTGCAAGCCGTCACAGCGGGTGCCACGATTATTGATGGGACGATTAATGGTTTTGGGGCAGGTGCTGGTAATACAGCTTTGGAAGTGATTGTGGCCGTGCTGCAAAAGCAGGGTTTTTGTCAGCAAGTTAATTTGCAACAACTGTTAAATATTGCCGAAACAGTTAAAGACTACTTAGTGAAAGAGCAGCCACATATAGCAGCAAGCAATATCATGAGTGGATTGCATGGTGTGTTTTGTGGTTTTGATGGGCCAGTGAAGCGTGTTGCGCAACGTTTGCAAATTGATCCTTTGGCCATTTATGCAGAGCTTGGGCGTAGAAAAGTGATTGCAGGGCAGGAAGATAAAATCCTGGAGGTGGCTTACCATGTGCAAAATGAGTTAACAAAATGAATGTTGCTATTCTGGGTTCGGGTAAAATTGCCTGTGATTTATTGGTAAAAATTTTAAATCATCCGCAAATGCAATGCGTTTTATTTTGCGGTCGACGTCAGGATTCGCCGGGTATTGCTTTTGCGCAGTCGCATCGTGTGCCAGTCAGTATTAATGGTGTTGTTGATCTTTTACAGTTGGCTGCAACAGTTGATGTGGTGTTTGATGCCACATCAGCTGCTTCGCATCTTGCGCATTATCCACAATTGCAGGCAGCAGGTTTCAAAGTCATTAACTTAACACCAGCCCCAGCCGACAGTAAGTATGTGCCAGTGGTGAGTGAGGTTGATTTTGCAGGTGTTGATCATGTGTCATTAATTACATGCGGTGCGCAGGCGACGATTCCTTTGGTGCATGCGATGGCTGGTATAACGGATCAGCTCGATTATGTTGAGGTGGTGACAACGATCTCTGCGAAAAGTGCGGGCATTGCGACGCGGCAAAATATTAGTGAGTATCAAGCGATTACTGAGAAAGCACTCCGTGATTTAACCGGGTGTGTCCGTGCTAAATCAATTTTGATTATTAATCCAGCTGAGCCGCCGATCCATATGCAGTCAGCTATCTATCTGCTGGCTAAGCATTGGGATTTGCCGCAGGTTAAACAGGTTTGTCAGCAGGTTGAGGCGCGAATGCAGCAATATGTGCCAGGTTTTTCTATCACGACATCGCCAGTATACGATGAAGGGCGTTTGGTTTTGTTTTTAAGAGTCGCGGGGCAGGGAGATTTCTTGCCGGCGTATGCAGGGAATTTAGATATTATTACTGCGGTAGCGGTGAAAGCCGCATTGTTTATTGTGGAAGACCTTGCAATTGCTTAAAAATTAATCAGAAGAGGATCAAGAATCTGTCAAAAAAAACTTTCGTTATTTTGAAGAGCTGGTAGAATCATTTTCTCAAATCACAAATCGTATTAATCAAGGATGATTAAGCGTCAGCAAGCACTGCGATACAACAAGGAGGTAATTAGCATGCTCACTAACTTTGGTTCTAAAACCTGTTTTTCTGATTTTCTAGACTGTTTTCCGCCCGCTGCTTTCGACAGCTTTCAAAGCCCAACTCCTGACTCAATCAAATCTGCTTCTCAAAAAGACGTGACCAATATTGGTGATGCATGGTTACGCCTTGAGTTGTTTCAATACTTTTAACAGTTTAAAACCAGCGCCAGTTGATAAAAGTTTAATTCACTGGCGCTGGTTTTTTTTATGTCTATTGTCTTAGTGAAAAAGTTGGCATTTTTAATGGTAAAAGATCGACCGTATTGCTGGGAGGAAATATAACTTCGACTGGGGTAAATATGAGCTCATGGGTTTTCTCAGCAAAAACACTGTACCCATAAGCGTTGTGTTGTTTAGTAAAGTATATGATCGGCTGTTTGTCTTCGCTAAACACAGGCGTGTTTTTATCAAAATTGATTGTCACCGGATAGAAAAAATAATCCTCTTGCTCTGTGTTGTAATAGCTGTAGCCATACGTTTTATATTCTAAGTGATAGTAAATCTCAAGGTTGGTGGCGCGTGGCGCAAAAAAGGCGAAATGGTTTTGTGGCGGTGGGTTTTGGTTTTGTGATTGGTTATTGCAATTTAAGTTAGCTTTTTTGCTGGATTTATTCGGCTTAAGTGTAGGGCGAGTTTGTTCAGGTTGGCTGGTTTGCAAGGTCGAGCACGGTGTTTTATTGGAGGCAGATTTGCTGGCTGAGCTTGTGCTCTTTTCAATTGGATTGATATGACCATTGCTTGGTGTATTGCTGTTGGTGCTGATGTTGTCATTGGGTTGTGAGCTTTGTGAATGACTTGTAGCTTTTTCTTCTTTTGGTGTGCTGGGTATAGAGTTGTTTGACTTTAGCGATGGAAGGTCTTTTTTAGGTTCTGCAGCAGATTTGCATGGTTTTTCAGCTGGAAGAGCTTTTTTGTTTGTCACCACAGTAAACCCTTTCTCTGATTTTGATTGATAGGTGTTTAATGGCACTGTAATAGCTGATTTTTTTGATTCAGGTTTGTCTTGAGTTTCTTGCTTGCTAGGGCTGTTATTTTTTGGTTCTGCTTGTTGAGTGGGTGCAGTTTCTTTGGCAGTAGATTTTTTTTTCTTTTTTGATTTCTTTTTTTTCGGTTTTGCAGCAGAGCTTTCTTCTAACTTGACATTGATATTCAGTAAACCATTGGATAACTCGATTTCTTTTTCACTGGCTAGTGCAACTAGCTTTTTGATCGGTTGAGTCATAGAAGTGCTGTCGTTTTTAAACGAATATTTAAGATTTTTTTCAGCATCTTTTTGGAACGCTGGTAATTCTTGAATGAGTAATTTCCGTATGGCAGTTTCAATCGAGGTGGTGTCGGTTGTATTGTTAAGATTTTTAGAGGCACTATCAAGCATATTTTGAATAGACTCGCTGGTTAGCTTGATATACTCAGTTAGTAGC
>CAYXLV010000142.1:0-5632 GCA_964465995.1 uncultured Coxiellaceae bacterium
ATTTTATTCTATCGTTGTGCTGCATAAGGAGTCCTTTGTAATTTTTCCGATCCTATCTAAATATTTAAAAATATGCAATCAAATAAAAAATGCTTATTTTTTGAATAATTTTGCCAGCCTGCTGCGTGGTGGTGATACCACTTTAAGCGGATTTTTTTTAGCGGGCGGTAAAAGCGCTACGTTATTTTTATTAGCACCCATTGTGGCATAGCCTAAACTGGCAAGTGCGCTTTTTTGCCACTTAGGTAGTGCTGTTGATGGTGAAAGTGTATCGGTTGTATTGAAAGCAGGCATGTCAGTGATGCTGTCAATTTCAATGTTGATAATTTTTAATCGACACTCTGTTAACGCAATCTCATCATTAACGGTTAGCTTTGTGCATTGCTCATTTTTTGTAATAAAAAGTTGTTCATCATTTTGGCTGATTGTAAATGAATCACCATCAATAAAATGCGTTGTGTATTTTTTTTGATTCGTTGTGAGTTTATTGTCATTAAGCCAACTATTATCAACTCTTTTTTGCACTATTTTTTTAAAGGTAATTTTCATTTTTTGTATCTTTTTGTAAAAATTTTGATGCCCCGTATATTAGTTAGTGTTTGAATATTGTCAATCCTATCTCAATAAAACCACTTATAGATAAAAACCAGATTTCTTTTGGTGAAAAAAGAATAATTAAATTGTCTATAGCAAAATGCTCCTTGTATGTGTTTTATTTTTTTTGTAGCATCCGCCGAAGTTTGCAAGAGCTTTTTTTGCAACGACTATGTTGGTCATAAAACAAGGGGAATGATATGCCATCTGAAATGCATTTAACTTTTAGTGAGCGCGTTACCAAAGATAAAAAAATGGGAGTAACGTTACAAAGTTTTGGATTTGGTTGTGGAAGATTAATCAACGATACCAATACAAAATCTAGTCAAAAACTCTCGAATGTATCTGTAGGTTTTGGTGAGATATGGGTGGAACGTGCTGTTGATGAGTTTTCTCCGGGTATATTCAAAGAAACCTGGGCGGGTTCTAAAGCTGATAAGAGTACCGCCAAACCATTAGATGTTAAGCTTGTTATCGGCGCACAGTATGAAGAAAAAGATACAGGCAAAATAAAAGCCGAGACAGCCAGCACGACGATTACGCTGACTGGGGTTTACATCTCAAACTATAACGTTGAATTTTCTAGTGGCATGGATAGTGCAGGTAAAGAAAATTTTTGCTTAAACTTTAATACAATTGAATTTAATGTTAAATCACATGATGAAAACGCTGCTAAAGGCAATAATGTAGCAGGCTATGATATAGTTCACGAATCTAACTACGCTTCCAGCTAGTCGATATTGCTACTGTGGCGAACTCTTCAAGTTACATACAGTTAAGCTTGCAAGCTCAGCAGGCCAGTGAGCTTAACTGTATTCAATTAAGTGCTAAGTTTGCGCTTTCGCAATTGTTTAGCATGCAGCTAGAAATCGTTAGCGAAAAAGAACTTAAACCTGACGCGTTGCTGGGTAAAACAGCCAGTATAAAAATCCAACAAAACGCTGATGGTGTCAGTGACCCTGTTTATCTACATGGCTTAGTGCAGCAACTTGATGCTAAAAATTCTTCTACCAATTTAGAACCGGTTTACCATATCCATGTAGTACCTTGGTTTTGGTTTCTAACCCAAACCAGTGATTGCCGTATTTTCCAGGATAAAACCAGTATCGATATCGCCAAACAAATATTTGGTGAGTTTGGCTATCATGATTATCAAATTAAAGTTGATGCCGCAAAGCTGACAAAGCGTGAATACTGCGTACAGTATAACGAGTCAGCCTATGACTTTATTAGCCGACTCTTAGCAGAGGATGGAATCTTTTATTTTTTTAAACACGAGTCGAATAAACATACACTGATTTTAGGCAATAAAATCGATAGCTATGAAAAATGCAATCCACAAGAAGCGGTATACCAGCATACGAACTCGCGTTTTGGTGGAATCACTAAAACGAATTACCAGTATCAATATGTAACCGGCAAAGTGTCTGCACAAGATTATGACTTTGAATCACCGGCGACAGACTTAAGCACTACGCAAGCCAGTAAAGTCAAATTAGCAAGCAATGATAAATTAGAATGTTTTTCCTACCCAGGTCACTATGCGAATACTCAGCAAGGTTCTCAATATATTAAGCATAAAGCGCAAATTTATGAGTCTCAATATGAACGAATTACCGGTGATAGTGATTATATTGCCTTTTTACCTGGCTATATTTTTACGCTAAAAAATAACAAAGATAATCCATCATATGTGCTTACCTCCGTCGATTTCGTCGCAACGAATAGTTCATCAGGTCATTCACAAACCGAAAGCCAGTACAGCTATACATTCGAAGCTATTGTCTCCAAATCATTATTCGTGCCAGAACTGTTAACTAATAAACCCGATATAGGCGGCTTACAAACTGCAAAGGTTGTGGGTTCTTCCGGTGAAGAAATATTTACCGATAAATATGGTCGAATTAAATTGCAATTTCACTGGGATCGACGCGGTGAAAATAATGACAAAAGTTCATGCTGGGTGCGAGTCAGTCAGGCTTGGGCCGGTAAAAACTGGGGCTGTGTCACGATTCCTAGAGTTGGACAAGAAGTGGTAGTTGCATTTTTAGAGGGTGACCCGGATCAACCGCTGGTGATTGGCACACTTTATAACGGTGATAATTTACCGCCGTATAAACTCCCCGACAAAGCATCAGTCAGTGGTGTCAAAACACAGTCGACCAAAGATGCGGATGCTACACAGTATAGTGAAATTAGTTTTGATGATAAAAAAGGTGAAGAGCTTGTGATGATGCAAGCGGAAAAAGATATGAAGCGCGTTATTAAAAACGATGATCGCCTAAATGTCACCAACAATAGCATCAACATAGTAGAGAAGGGTGGTTACTTGCTTGCTGCCGATGGTCAAAAACCTGATCACGTTGATCAGCACCAAGTAAAAATTCAATCCAAAACAATGGATGTAGCGATTGAAAATAAAACGGTAACTGCGAAAGAAAGTATTGCCACCAAAGCAAATAAAAATATCACCTTAGAAGCCGCAAATAATATTACCTTAAAAGCAACAACCGGCATTACCTTAGCTGTCGGCGGTAATAAAATTAACATTAGTAACTCCGGTATCACCTTGGAGGGGATGAGCATTACCCTAAAAGGTACGACTAGCGTTGAAATAAAAGGCGTTAGTGTGGCAGTAGAAGGCTCAGCGATGCTGCGAAATAAAGGTGGAATCTTGATGCTCAATTGATCCAAGTGAAAAGGATTACGTTTATATATGGACACTCGAACGGATGAAATAACAGCAATGTTTAAGATGGAGAACAATCTTAATGCTGACATCTATCAACATGCCAACTTGAGTGAGCAAGCAAAGGCAATCAAAACACAGGCACCAGACTGTTTATCGTTTGTTGATTTACTTTGTACGAATAACTTATACCAGGATGCTATTCAAATATTGGCATTTGGCTTACCAAAGCGCGAAGCCATTTGGTGGGCTTATTTAGCCGCGCGTGATGTCGATGCGCATGACGATAAAGCAAAACAAGCACTAGATCAGGTTAAGAATTGGGTATATGAGCCAAGCGAACAAAATCGTTTGCTTACCAAACAAACACTGCAAGATTATTCATTGGATAATCCATTTAGTTGGTTATTGATGGCGGTGTTTTGGAGTGATGGAAGTATTAGTCGCCCGGATGAGCCGCCAGTAATACCGCAGCCTCATCTTATGCATAACTGGGTAGCTGGTGCAGTGAATTTAGCTTGTGTGCAAGCATCCTCTGGTGATGCGCAAATGCAATATCAAAAAGCGGTTGAGCGCGCACTTAATATTATTCGCGGTGGAAATGGAGCAACCTAATGGGATTACCGATGGCACGAGTGGGTGATATGCATGTTTGTCCAGCAGCGACGGGCCCGGTACCTCATGTAGGTGGTCCATTGGTCACACCCAATAGCGCAGCTGTTTTAGCAGCAGGCATGCCGGTTGCAACAGTGACTTGCCAAGCGGTTTGTGTAGGTCCTCCAGATATTGCGACCAAAGGCAGTACTGCTGTGTTGGTTGGTGGCATGCCCGCATTACGCATGACCGATCAAACTGCGCATGGTGGGGTGATTATTGTAGGTTGTCCAACAGTGTTAGTTGGTTGAGGATTTTTTTAGGAAGAAAAGATGAGTTATTTATCGACGCTTGATTTATCGCTTGAACAATTGCTACAACCTATTTCTGTAGAAAATCCGTGTGGTGAAGATATTCGCGAATCCTCTTCGCCAGTGTCGTTGTATTACCAAATTAAAGATGCACGTTTTAAAGCGAGAAATATCGAACGGCAACGCGCCGATAATTCAGACACGGATGACCAGTCAAAACCCAGTTGGCAAACCGTCCAGGAACTAGCCGTTACCGCGCTGACCACCAAAACCAAAGATATAGAAATCGCCGCATGGTTAGCAGAAGCTTTATTAAGGCTAGAAGGATTTAAAGGACTTGCTTTTGGTTTTAATGTATTACGCGACTATGTTGAGCAGTTTTGGGAGCCTATTTACCCTTTACCAGAAGAAGATGGATTAGCGGCAAGAGTTGCACCTTTAGTTGGTTTGAATGGAATTGATACCGATGGCACTCTGATTACCCCAATTATTTGTTTGCCAATAGTGGCACCACATTGTGAACCGCGTTATGCCTTTTGGCATTATCGTCAAGCCATTGAAGTCAGCCGAGTGGCGGATGAAGATGTGCGTCAAAAACGAATTGATTCTGGTGCAGCGGTATTGGATGACATTGAAACAGCCGTCGCACAATCAAGTGATGAATTTTACCAAGGCGTAATGGGTGATATTCAAGGATGTTTAGCACAATACCAACAGCTTACTGCAGCATTAGATGAAAAGTGCGCGCAAGAATCACCACCATCATCAAAAATCAAAAATACACTAGAAGGTTGTTTGCAGGATATGCAAATGCTCGTGGGCGAGCGTTTAGTTATGCCTGAAACCAATGATAATCCTGATGTTCCGCCAGCAGACGCGCAATCATCAACAGCAGAAAAACCTGTCAGCAGTTCGGCGCAAATTGAAACACGTGAGCAAGCGTTTCAAACGATTGAAAAAGTGATGAAGTATTTTCGCCATCATGAACCACATTCTCCGTTATCTTACATGCTGGAACGAGTGGTGATGTGGGGCAAATTACCTTTACCGAAATTATTAAACGAAATCATTACCGATGATGAAGTTAGAAACAGTTATCGACGCTTGGTCGGAATAAAACTAGAAGAGGAGTAACAGTGCCGATGCAGAGATGTGAATTTCTGTAGAGTAAATTCAGTCAAATTGCTATTTATAAAAGGAGAAAAACAATGGCAAATACGCAAGATAAACTAAGCCGTGTTCGTAAACCAAGAGTGCACATCACCTATGATGTGGAAACAGAAGGCGCTACAGAAACAAAATCGCTACCCTTTGTCGTTGGCGTGATGGGCGAGTATTCGGGCAACAAACCCAGCAAGCCTAAAAAAAATTATACCGAACGCAAATTCACCCAAATTGATCGCGACAATTTTGACGATGTGATGCGCAATATTGGGCCTGGACT
>CAYXLV010000143.1:0-5628 GCA_964465995.1 uncultured Coxiellaceae bacterium
GTTTATAGCTGGAAACAACGAGCTGTTTACCATCTATCACGGCAACAAAAACTCACCTAAGCCATGGATGGTTTTTAATGAAAATAAACGAAAATTCTCATACACCATTGGCGATCAAATTGAAACTAAAAAAGGCCATGTTCTAGAAATCCACAATACAGAAAAAAATCAAGGGCTACATTTTCTACAAATTGTCACATGGAAAAAAGGTAAAGAAGAAAGAAAAGCTACTTTCTATGGGGTTGATCACAAAGGAAGACTATACTTTTTGTTTGAGCGCGAAAAATCACTCAAATACCTTTCAGCAAACGAATATCAAAAACGCCTGGCTAATAACTCAACAACCCCCAGAAGAAAGCTTAATCATCTCAACTTAAATATCTTAGCGGGTAACACCCCACCCACACTGGAATACTATGATACAACTCAACGTGTAACAAAAGACTTTCAGCTAACTGGGCTCAAGCAAGACAATGATCGCCAACCTATACCCAAGACATTCTATGTCTATGACAAAAAACTTAGGAAGCGCCTAATAACAAGTAATAATGAATTATCTAAACAGTTCGGCTTGGAATTTTTACAGCGCATACAAACAAAGAATGGCGAAGCGATAGTTTACGGCACCGAGCGATCAACTGGAAAAACGGTATTTTACTTAAAGAAAGAAAAAAGGTTTACCTTTCGTAACCTCAGTCAATATTTAGATCGTCTTTATTGGAACTCACCCCCAACAAAAAAATTCGAAGAATCCATCAACTACCGCATAATTGCTCCCGAAAAAAATGCCCTACTCAACGTCACAATCAGCCCCTCAAGAACCAACCAAGAACAAGAGATCAAACCTTTTACAGCATTGTGGGCAAAGCCCACCCAGGAAATTATCTTTTTCCAGGGAATTAGTGCAAGCAATAAAATTCTTTTTGTCGACCGAAATTATCACTACCGCTTATCAAAATTTACCGTTGACAACCAGCCGCTCATCAATCAGCTGAGAAAAAACGGTTATATACCCTTGAGTGAACTACATTATCTAAAAAGTTTTGATGAATTAAAAACACAAATTAGACTAATAGCTAACCAGTATCAAGACCAATTAAATTGCGCAACTTTTCCCTCTTATCAAGAAGAAGATGCTAAATCACTACTCACAGAAACTCTTCAACTATTAAGCAATCCAAGTATCAATAGCCCCACCAAATTGACAGAACAATTCCAAGTTATTTTTAAGCAACGCTGGCAACACATCCAAGACAGCTATTTACGCTACGATATCAACACCCAATCTATCGCCAATCAATTCTGCGTGTTAGTGTCTGCCACATTAAACGCTGATAACTACTTAGAAAAGTTAATGCCTATTACACATACGGAAGACGATAATTTCATGTCAATAAATGAACTCGTTCTTGGGCAATTCATTTTAACCGAAGACCTACAACAGTTTATTGATTTGAGAGTGTATTACCAAAGAGCCTACGATCGCGTCATAAAATACGATCCAAATTACTCACTTTTTTACGACCTTACTGAAAAAAAGCGAAGAAGCTTAACAGAAAATGAATCGACACTTATACAAGCGCGCTTATCGCGTGCAAAACATTTTGCCAAAGCCGCCGCCATCATTACCTCCGCCTCGACATCTCAGCTAACAACACTGCTAGACGCCATGACCTTTCTGCGCACATGCTTACTTAAAAGTGATAAGAATCACTCTGGTGCTGAGCTTGATGCAGGGCAAACCGCCTATGAAGCTGTGCTATGGTTTAAAAACATTTTTGACAACCTCCCTAAAAGGGATCAAGAACAATTGCTCAACTTTCAGTGCAATGGAACACCCCAATTCGAGGATATTTGGAACGCATTGCAAGGAGATGAAGACAATGCTAAACGTAACCAAACAGGTTGGTGCACCCAAATACTTGGCCAACAAATTGCAGAAATCAATAAAAAATATCGGAAAGAACTATCTGAAATCAAGCTACCACACCACACCCAGTTTCAAAATAATGCCACACAAAATCTTGAAGATGAAAAAAAAGCGATTAACCTATCCCTCGATCAATGCACACCAATTTGCCTACAAAAAGCCACGGATAACCCAGTCCTACCGCTAACTTTAAAATCATCCATTCCTTTTTTAGTGACATATTACTTACTTGAGCAACCGCCAACTGAAAATTACAGGCGTAAGTTTTTTAAAATTGCTTTACAAATGCCACGTCTCAGCGTAGGAAAAACTGAAAAAGAATTTAGCAGCATGCTCGATACAGAGCTTAATAAATATGTTATGAGCGATACAATTCAACAAGCCATCAAAGAACAAATTATTAACTTTTCTAAAAAAGATAAGGTAGTTACAGCACATCAAGCAGCAGAAATAAATACACAACACCGCCTACATGAAACGCTTCGTAAAGAACTCACCGTTTTTTTAGATCAGGCCCACCAAAAATTAAATGACTTTTCCCAACATAACACATCAACACCAAGCCTCAATAAGTCTACCCAAGATGCAAAGACTTCACTAATACAATTGCAGCAAAATTTACAGCAGGGCACTATCGACCTTAAAAAAACTAAAAACACATTCGACACCACCCTATCAACCCTAGTTAACAAAGTTACCCAGCAACGTGCTAACAATGAAATCCAGGCGCCATTAACCGCTTGGATAAGCTCAATCAAAATCGAGTTCAAACGCCTTCTGCTAAACATAAAATTCCGATTTTTCAAAAAGCCAAAGCTTGAAAAAGTCGATAGCAAACAACTATCTTCAGCCACACTAGCTGACACCATTAAATTTCATGGCATACACTTTTTTAAGAAAATTGAAACTACCCATGAAGCTGAAAGGGCGACAACCCCAACACTTGCGCAAGATCGCATAGAAAACAAATAATAATTGAAGGGATCGTAACACCATGAAGATAAATAATAACAATCAGCACTATGAACCTGATTATTTTTCCATTCCAACTAGCGCATTTAGCGCAAGGGGTGCTGAACTCTTCCAAGCAATAGCCAATAAAGACAAGCAAGGTGTATCAAACATTTTAGCGTTAGCAAATATTCAAATCCAAAACGATTTCATCAATGACTACCGTGACCCAGTGACAAGGTCGCACGCAATATACGAAGCAGTTTTGCACGAACAAGAAACTGTGATCAACCAGCTTATCTTAGCGGGAGCCAAACTAAATGAAGCTAGCATGTCCCTACTCAATAATAGACCTTTTAAGCATTACGACTGCAACAACAAAACCTGGCTCGAAATCACTGCTAAAGATTACCTCGATATATTTAAAAACGCCGTCTCATCCAAACAAACTATCCGGTCTGCTTTTGCCCGAAAAAAACCAAATCAAGTGACACCCCCAACACTTAGCGCACTTGATAGTAAAAAAAATCAACACGCCTTTTTTACCAACAACACGCAGCTATCAGCAATTTTCGGCTTAGAATTCCTGCAACGCATTCAAACCCCTGACGGAATAGCTACAGTTTATGGCATCAAGGAGGATGGAACTTTGGTTTTACTTTATGATAAACAGTCGTGGATTAGCCTCGCAAACAATGTCATCTGCAAAGAAGACCTTGCCACACAAGAATTCATCCCCACCAAGGAATTTGCATCTGCTATTGACTATAGCGCCATGATTCTTGACCCAAATGAAATCATCGAGGTACATCTAGACACATACGCTAGCTTAGAGATCGCCAATCAAGCCAAGGCCCTACCACTAGATGCATTTTGGTGCCATAAAACAAGCAGCATTGTCTACTATTGCGGAATTGACCCTGAAGACCGCGCCGTTTTCAGCAACCAAAATGGACATTTTTGGCTATCAAGCTTAGACAACTATATTTTTTTACAGGACCTCAATAACTTTTCAAATAAAAAAGATTTTGCATACCTAGTATCTCGGCTGAAAGGAGTTTTAAGGCAATTTCAAGTCAAATTAAATCAAACTACATTTAATCACCTCATAGAAAGAGAGGACGCCATTTTCGTTTATCAATCTGTAGAAACGCTATTAGAAAACACTGAAGCTCAAGATATTGAAACCTTAAAAAATCAATTCCAAATTTTATTTAATCAGCGCTGGGAACACATTAAAGATAGCTACATGCGCTATGATCTCAATACCATATCCATCACCAATCATTTTTGTTTACTGCTATCTTATAGTTTAGATCCAGATAATTACTTGACACAACTAATGCCAATTAAATACCAGGAAGATACTCAGTTAACATCCATCAATGAGCTAACCCTCGGCCAATTTATCTTAACCGATGACTTAGAACAGTTTATTGATTTAAGAGCCCATTATGACAAAGCTTATCGTGGCAGCAAAAGTCAAGACCCCACATGCTTACTATTTTATGACCAAGCCAAAAAAGCAAATAGAAAATTCACAGAAGAAGAGTCATCTTTAATTAAAAAACGCCTCCATCGAGCTGACTTTTTCGAAACAGCTGCTGAAGAAATTCTAAAAGCTCAGCCCTCGAACATGTTAGAGGCAGCCACTAAATTTCGCTCATATTTATTAACAAGCGACGTGCGACACAATGGCAGTGAGGAAATAGCCTGGAAAAGCGCTCATGAAGGGATCATTTGGTTTAAAGAAATTTATGATAACCTAAACCAGGAAGACCAAAAAACTCTAAACGAAATTTCAATAGACAGTAAACCAAAAAGTGATTTTCAAGATTTATGGCACAAACTCTACCGAGACAAAACTAAAAAAAATGATATTTATTGCAGCCAAATGCTTGGCAACCAACTCCAACAGCTCATTAGTAATAATGAGGAAAAACTATCTGAAATTAAGCTAACCCATCTAATAGACTATGAAAACCGCCAAACTGGATCTATTGATGATGAACAAAGATCCATCGATTACGCACTTGACCATACCACAGCCTTGCATCTCAACACACCACGTGAAAAAAAACTACGACACTGGAATGCAGAATCTTCAGTAGCTTCATTAATTGACTACTTCCTGATAGATAACGACCAGACCCAAGAGGCCACATTTAATTTTTTTCAGCTCGCTTTATCAATGACTCGCTTGAACTCAACATTATCAAAAAATGAGCTTGGCATAGCAATTGATGAAAGACTGAAGAACTTCGTGATGAGCGATGACATTAAAACCAGAATCAAACAACAAATCATAGACATTACCAAAAGCAATGAAGTGATAACCGCTTACGATGCTAAAGAAATATATGAAGAACACTGCCAACATGAAGATCTTCGTGAAAAACTCACCATGTTTATAGACCAGACTAGGCAAAAATTAGATGATTTTACCAATCCTACGCAGCCCATCATAACGGCAAAAAATTCACTTTGGCAACTGAAAGAAGAATTACACCGAGGCACTATCGATTTTACAAAGACTAAAAACACATTCAATACCACCCTATCCACCCTAGTTAATGACGTTACTAAGCAACGTGTTAGCAATGAAATCAAATCACCATTAACCGCTTGGGTAAGCTCAATCAAAATTGAATTCAAGCGCCTTCTTCTAAACATAAAATTCCGATTCACCAAAAAGCCAACCCTTGAAAAAATCAATAGCACACAGCTATCTTCAGCCACACTAGCTG
>CAYXLV010000144.1:0-5599 GCA_964465995.1 uncultured Coxiellaceae bacterium
ACACTATTTAATAAAGACAAATTAAATTGCGGCCTGAAATCATCTTCTGCAAACGTCAACGGGGCATTAATACCCAGGCCTTGTTGCTGCACTATGTCAGCTAAATAATGTGAGTCGCCAACTAAAGTCAATGCATGGTCACTTTGCGATTCCACATCAACATTGCCATTAGAGACCGTCTCAACCACGGCTGGATTATAGTAAAGACTCGTTGGACCAGCATCTTGCAATGTCACACCTAATTGCGTTGACGCATCCGTTGATTGCACGATTTGATTTAAGCATTGACCAACTACCGCGTGATACATAATAAAAGCGCGTACAAGATGTTTAAGCATGCAGCCCTCCTTTTGATTTTTTATCGCTTGCTAATTTGCGATGTATTTTAAATTCGAATTTTTGCAATGAGATTATGCTGGGGAGCAAGATAGATGAGTGAACTGACTTGAACAACCCCCCTTTTTTTGGGGGTTGTCAAAAATGCCTTTAGATATCGCAATATGAAATTTGATTGGTCAAAATCACTTTACTGACTAATTCGACCTTATTAGAACAAAAAAATCGCTTCATACAATTACAAAGATATTCGCTCACTGTATGTTCTGAAATATTTAAAATTTTGCCAATTTCCCAATTGGTTTTGCCACGGATACTCCATAATATGCACTCGCTCTCTCTTCTCGTTAATTTGGACTCCGGCTGACCTGATGAATTCATGTGCAACGTTTTATATTTATGATGGATAAGATTGGCGATAGGGCTGATAAGATTTTTTGCGATGACTATTTCATTATCGGTTAATTTTTTATCATCGTGCAAAATAAAAGTGAGAACGGCATAAATATGCCCCGGTTCGTGAATTGGAAAACAAATGCCATTATTGAAGCCATAAGTGGAGTACCATTCAAATGCGCGGTGCTGCTTTTCATCGAGTTTTTGAAAATCAACCATTTCACTCCACAATACGGGTTCTTGGGAATACCGATAGGCATGTGTTAAAACGGGGCAGTCGATGGCTTTTTTATCACCTCGGATATAAGCGTCTTCAAACTCTTTTGGATGATCATTGATCGCGGCGAGTTGCTGTCCTTGTGCTAAAAATTTATTCGGGGCAATCATATGCCAGAAATGTTTAAGGTGCAGTTGGCGTTTCAGGTCAGTCATAAATTCATGCAGCTCTTCTAAGTGCATTATTTTATGTAAGTCGTTAATGGTCTCTGCGAGATTTAAATGCGGGCGGATGATGGATTTTTGTCCATCGACTGCGGTATCAAAATTTGAACTGGTGTACACTGCCTCACTTCCTTTGCGTGGCTAAATTTTTATCATTTAAATGAAAAAATGCGCATTATTTTAAAATTTTTTTGCAACGATGACTGTAAGCCAGAAGCTTTTTTTTAAAGATACTCTGTTTAGTTATGTGAGTTAACGGTTATTGAGCGACTTAATCTTTACCATATTGATGGGTCCCGCTGTTAAACAGCGGGCCAATCATTACCCACAAGTCAGGAAAGCAAATTTGAAATTATTTTTTGTGGGTTTAGCTTCTTTAAGTGTTGCATATTAATTTAAAACCGAAGCTTGTATTGTTGGGCAACCTCTCACTTGCGTTCGTGGCTCCGTTTTCATGCATTGGCAGAAGGCTGTGACAACGGAGCCACGAACGCAAGTGAGAGGTTGCCTAACAATATCAGCTGCAGTGTGAGTGTAGTGTGAAGGATATGGTCATTTTTTTATGCATGATATGGTTTTGGCTTTTTTAAAATGTCGATGTAGGTGTTTAACACTTGCTTGGCTGAGTTTGCGCTGGAAAAGCGTTGTACGTGTTGGTGAGCTTGTTGAACGAGTTGGTTGCGCAAAGCGGGGTTTTGGGCAAGGGTGATAACGTGGTGGGCGAGTGTTTGAGTGTCTCCTACGTTTGCGATTAATCCAGTGACTTTGTTTTGGACAGCTTCAATGACACCGCCGGCGGCGGTTGCGATGACGGCAACTTTTGCTGCCATGGCTTCTAACAAAACCGTGCCCATGCCTTCTGCAGTGGAGGTTAACATCAAAATATCTAGCGCTGGCATGATGTTGGCTATATCGTTGCGAAAACCGGTGAAGATGATGGCATGATCTAATTGCAAGGATTTTACGTAAGCGGCTAACTCGGATTTTAACGGGCCGTCACCGATAATAAAAAATTTTGCATCAATGCCCGCACTCAACACCTGCTTGGCACAATCAATAAATGTTTTGTGATCCTTAACCGGTAGCAATGATGCAACACAGCCGATGAGTAAGCTGGTTTGGCTTAGCGAAAATTCTTGGCGCAATGGATTGGTTTGAGTCGCATCAGTGAACTGGTTTAAATCAATACCATCATAAATGGTGGTTAAACACGCTGGTTGCTTGACGGTTTTAGCAACGACTTTTTTTACTTGGTTAGACACGCAGATAATTTTTTTCACACTATTTTGATTATATTTAAATCGAGAAAATGCCGTGTCTTTAATTGGATAGCTGACTTTGCGACTAATCACAATCGGCACGGACGTTGCAAATAATATTTGTGCTAAGGTGATGCCGGTTAATGCATGCGAGTCATGCACGTGCACAATATCAGGTTGAAAGTGTTTTATCTGTTTAGATAATTGATAGGCATAAGCCAAACTCACGCTGCTGTATTTTTTTAAAGTGTTGCAAGGTAAATTTAGCGTAGCCAATTGGCGCGCTAACGCTGATTGCTTGGGACAAACAACCCATTGCGTCACGGCTTGTTGCGCTAGTGCTTGACACAAATTCAAAATTTGGCGCTCACCACCACCCCAGGTCAACATGGTTGAAAGATGTAATATTTTCATTTTTCAATCAGCGTAAAATGTTTTTTGCTGAAATCGCATTGCAACCATTTTTCAAGCTTTAAGCCAAGGCGGTTTTTACGCTCACGCTTGGTGAGTTGATGCGCTTGATTCACTGGGAAAATAGCTTCTGCTTCGGGGAAAAAATCTTCCAAGGCAGCTGGGTGAGTGCCGGTATAATAATGCAAGGTGGTTGGATCGATATTGGCATAACCAAAACCCGCCGCCGAATTTTGTTGCCCCCAAAATTTTTCAATCGAATCAATTTTATCGATCATTTTCGCTTCGGGTCGCACCCAGCCGTAATGGTACATGGTGGCATTGGCTAGAGCGGCTTTTGGATAACGGCCAGCTTTATTTTTTTTATCTAGCACCACCCAATACAAACCGTCTGGTGCAATACTGCGTACGGATGTTTTAATTAAACGTGCGGCGCGTCGATAATAAGAAGGACTCCACACGTAAGTATTTTTATTGCCATAAAAATGCAGATAATCAAATACCAAGGCTTCAACGTTGGGATTATGCAGATGGCGTTGCATGGTTTGGGTAAGCTTAATGTAATCCTGTTCATGCAATAGTTCATCGCCCTCTATATATAAAGCCCAATCACCCGTGCAGCAATATTGGGCAATCATTTTTTGCTGACCATACACAAAACCTTTGGTTTGCATATGCTCATTCCAGTGTGTCTTGATAATTTTAATTTTGGGGTCATCGATGGCGTGAATAAAAGCTTCGGTTTGATCATCGCTTGCACCAATGGCGACAATAAATTCATCTACCAACGGCAGTGCTGAACGGATGGATTGCACAAATGGAAAACCCAATCGCTCTCCATTGCGAATAAAAGTAAAGCCGCTTACTCGCATAACGTGAACTGCGCCTCGCAATAGGGGCAAACAATTTTACCGGTTTCTTGGATGGGTAGATAAACTCGAGGGTGGGCGTCCCAGACGCGCATGTCAGGCATTGGGCAAGATAAAGGCAGGTCAGAGGGTTTAATGTCGTAGTGACGTTTCGTGCACGCTTGATCTTCTTGTGACACAACGGTCTCCTTAAAAATAACTGGGCTTAAAATAATTGGGTCGATTTTAGCATTTTTTGGGGCGCGAATCCCACAGAAAATGTGCTTAAAAATCCGCTAAACCCTTGCTATAATCGCCCTGGCAAACACATGACCCACTAAGGCAAACCATGATCAAATATGAACAAATTCCCACGATTCCTCTTGAAGACGCTGCGCTGCGCTCACACCACCTTCCTGAATTAGTCCATCTTAATGATCCCGCCTTTACCGTAATGAACGATTTTAGCACTATGCCACCGCTGACCATTGATCCTAATGACACCATGGATAGCGCTTTGAATGAGATGAAGCTCAAAGGTGTGCATTTATTATTGGTGGTCGATAAAAACAAAAAAATTCATGGCATTATTAGCTCAGAAGACTTAATGGGTGAAAAGCCAATTACCCTCATCCAACAACGCCGCGTTGAACGCAATCAAATTTTTGTCAAAATGATTATGGTGCCACTTGAGCAAATTGTGGCGTTTGATATTAGTGATATTGAAACAGCGCGTGTGGGTAATATTGTAGAAACCATGAAACAACTGCGCACCCATTATGCAATGGCCGTGCAAAAAGATGATGATGAGAATAAAACCATTCGTGGTTTGTTTAATACTTCACAAATTAGTAAACAATTGCATATGGATATTGCGAATGAAATTGCGAAAGCGCAATCGGTCTCTGAATTACAAAAACGTCATACCAAATAAATCTAGGCGGCTTGCGGTAGTTTTTTCTTGGTGATAATTAAAATACCGCTAAAGACTATCAGCAAGCCACCAAAGCAAGCCAATGCAGTTGGCGTTATCCCAAACACCAACCAATCTAAAACACCTGAAAAAATTACCGTAACATACATAAAGGGCATAACACTCACGGCTTTTTTAACACGACTAAATGACAAGCCTCGAACCAGTTGTGACACCACTGCCCCAATAGCAAGAAACAACATGACGATAAGGTATTTAGGATGGGACAAACCGTTAAGCAATTGTGTCCATGATAAGAAGGGTGACAAAAAGACTAATGGTAACAAGGCTAGCACGGTAGAGTAGCTATACATGGATAAGGTAATAGCTTGTGCTCTAGTATGGCGTGTTTGTTGGTGAAAAATAATTTGCGAGCAAGCACTGAAAAAACCTGCACTCAAACCAATCAATGCATGCCAGTCACCAAGCATCGATGTTGGCTTTAAAATAAGCGCTACACCGATAAAACCTACCAACAAGCTTAACCAGTGAGCGGTGCTTAGATGACGTTTATATAGGACTCTTTCGATCAGGGGTAAAAATAACGGGCTGGTTAATAGTAGTAAGGTGGCATTTAACATTGAGCTACTGAGCAAGTAATCAAAAAATGCATATTGACACAACACTGCAAATACAGCTCTGATGGTATGGCTGCGCCAGTGTTGCGTATCCAAGTGCATGCTTGGCGTTGCCAACGCGCTGGTCCAGAGTAAAATCATTGGGATAAAAAAGCGGAAGAAAATCAAAAAGGGCAGGGCGAAAGAGAGCGTTAACCATTTTCCTAGCATCGCGCTGATCGCCACAAACAAGCTTGACACTAGAATCAAATAAATTGCCGTAACATGTTGTTTTGATGCGCTTATTGAGAGTCGTTGCTGGATCATGATTTGTTTCTGTTAAAATTACTTACTAGGGGTTATTGTAATACAGCGTAT
>CAYXLV010000145.1:0-2858 GCA_964465995.1 uncultured Coxiellaceae bacterium
GACCGATAGGATCTTTGCTTAAATCAATGCGTGTGGTACCTGCTAGTGCATAAGCGACAACTAGTGGTGGTGATGCAAGCCAGTTGGCTTTGACGAGTGGATGAATGCGCCCTTCAAAATTACGGTTGCCGGATAAAACGGCGCTCATAATCAAATCATTGTCGTTAATGGTTTTGCTAATTGGTTCTGGTAGTGGTCCTGAGTTGCCGATACAAGTGGTGCAACCATAACCCACTAAATAAAAACCTAAGTCATCGAGGTATCGGGTTAAGTCAGCTTTGTCTAAATATTCCGTGACGACTTTTGATCCGGGTGCTAAAGACGGCTTCACCCAAGGTTTAACTTGCAAGCCCTTTTCGATCGCTTTTTTAGCGACCAAACCTGCAGCTAACATCACACTTGGATTGGAGGTGTTGGTGCAGCTAGTGATTGCCGCAATGACGACATCGCCGTGGCGTAAATTAAAATCACTGGAGGTGCTAAATTCTTTGTCTTTTTCATTGCTGCGTTTGGCGTTATCAATAACCGTGTCGGTGGCATTTTTGAGTTCGGGAAGTGGGACGCGATCTTGTGGACGCTTGGGACCAGCCAAGCTTGGAACAACGGTTGCTAAATCCAGTTCTAACGTATCGGTAAAAATAGGTTCGGGTGAGTTTTCATCATGCCACATGCCTTGCGCTTTGCTGTATTCTTTAACCAGTTCGATGGTGTCGGGATCGCGGTTGGTTAAGCTTAAATATTTAATGAGTTCTTCATCAATAGGGAATAAACCACAGGTCGCGCCATACTCCGGTGCCATATTGGCAATTGTGGCACGATCTGCGAGCGGTAAGGCTTTCAAGCCGGGGCCATAAAATTCTACAAATTTACCGACCACGCCTTTTTGACGTAGCATTTGAGTGACCGTTAATACTAAATCCGTCGCGGTAATCCCTTCTGGTAATTTTCCGCTTAAACGAAAGCCAATCACTTCCGGAATCAGCATCGACACTGGCTGGCCAAGCAAAGCGGCCTCCGCTTCAATGCCACCAACACCCCAACCTAAAACACCAAGTCCATTGATCATTGTGGTGTGGCTGTCAGTGCCTACTAAGGTATCAGGATAGGCGTAGCGTTCACCGTTAATGTCTTTTGACCAAACCGTGCGGCCTAAGTATTCGAGATTCACTTGGTGACAAATGCCGGTGCCAGGTGGGACGGCTTGAAAGTGTTTGAAGGTGGCTTGCCCCCATTTTAAAAAGGTGTAGCGCTCGTGGTTGCGTTCCATTTCGATTTTGACATTGTCTACGTATGCATCGGCATTACCAAAGCGTTCGACTTGCACGGAATGGTCGATGACTAAATCGACGGCGCATTGTGGATTAATTTTATTGGGATCACCACGCAGGCTCACCATCGCATCGCGCATGGCGGCAAGATCAACCACGGCTGGTACGCCGGTGAAATCTTGCATTAATACACGCGCTGGGCGGTAGGCAATTTCACGTTTGGATTGTTTATGTTCTAACCAGTCAGCAAATGCTTGGATATCATCTTTGGTGACGGTGACACGGTCTTCGTAACGGAGTTGGTTTTCAAGGAGAATTTTTAGGGAGAAAGGTAGGCGTTCGATGTTTTTTAATCCGGCGGCGGCTGCCGCTTTGAGGCTGTAATATTGATAAGTGTGCTGGTTGAGTAATAATTCGCGTTTGCTTTTAAATGAGTCAGACATAATTCATCCCAATAGATAAGTCAAAAGAAGCCGGTATTGTAATATGAATAAGGCGTGATTTTAAGCCAGCGCCTTATGATTAATACCGGCGGTAACCGTCCCAGTAATACCGATAATAATAATTTTGGTAGTACGGGTTGTAGTACGGCGGAAATGTATTGTAGCCAGGTCGCCAAAAATAAACTCCCCAGAAAAAGCGGCCTGGATAGGCTCGATATTGTCGGTAATAAGGACGATAGCCGTAATAGCGACCGGGTGGATAGCGATAACCGCGGTAGTCGGGGCGACGGTAACCACGATAACGATAGCCACGCTGGTTATAACGTTGATAACCATAGCCACCGCGGTAATGATAACCATAACCGCCACGATAATAGTTGTCGCGATATCTTCTGTGGTAGCGACGAGGGTTGGATCGGTTATTGGTGGTGGTTACTTGATTGCGTTGTTGGGCGGTGGGTGAGTAGTACTGGTTAGCGGTGCTGTGATTGGGCAAGAGCCCAAGCGTTAATAGAGAGGCGGCTGTCAGTATTTTGTACATGGCAATGTCCCTAACATTATTCACTTGCCATGAATTATAGTAGACCGCCTCGCCTAGCAGCTGCGTCGGCAGATTCTTTTGCCATAGCGTCGACTGTAGTAGCAGCGGCGGATGCAGCGAGTGGGTCCGTAATAACCGCCTTGTGGTCGGTAACTGCCTTGGTCAGGTCGGTAGTACCAGTAGCGGTATGGGTAATATGCTCTGTAATAGCTGGAGTAAGGATAGTATCCATAATAAAAAGGGTAATTGTTGTAGCGGCGATAAAATGGATAAAACTGCCAATAGCGATAACCGTAGTAACCGAGGCGAGGATTTCTGTAATAGTTGCCAAATCGTGGATTGTAGCGACCACGGTAATAGCGGCCACGATAGCGATAAGCTCTTTGATAGTAACGTCTATTTCTATAACCTCTTCGATAATAACGCTTTGGATAATATCTTCCCCGGTACTGCCGGCCGCGATAATAGCGATTATCCGCGGTGATCATTTGATGTGCTTTTGGTTTAACGGAGGTGGTGTTGTTGGGGTTGGCGGTCAGTGAGGTCAGTGAGGTGAAGGTAAGTGATAACCCAATGAAAAATATATATTTTTTTGATCTCAACCGA
>CAYXLV010000145.1:2868-5591 GCA_964465995.1 uncultured Coxiellaceae bacterium
CGACTTCCTTAGACGATGTAATTAAGCTGTCTCCCATTATAGGCGATAAAAAAGTGATGCGGAAATGCCCTTACCCCTTGAATTCTTGACTAGTGTCCTTATATGGCTATCATGGGCACTCAAATTAAGGGTGCAAAACTCTTGGGTACTGGTTAATAAAATAGCCAGTGAGTAAAAACTTAGTTCACAGAGAGAGCGTGAATATGACAATTCGTCCTTTACATGATCGCGTCGTAATTAAACGAGTCGAGGAAGAACGTACTTCTGCCGGAGGTATTGTGATTCCAGATACAGCAACTGAAAAGCCTATGCAAGGTGAAGTGGTTGCTATTGGTCCCGGTAAAATGCTGGATAACGGTAATGTTATTCCAATGGGTGTGAAGCAAGGTGATAAAGTGCTGTTTGGCAAATACTCAGGTACGGAAGTAAAAATCGGTGCTGATGAGTTAGTCGTCATGCGTGAAGATGACATTATGGGTGTTATTGAATAATTATTTTTTTGTACAGAGAGGTAAAAACAAATGGCTGCAAAAGATTTTCGTTTAGGATCTGAAGCGCTGCATTCTTTATTGAATGGTGTCGATACACTGGCAGGCGCTGTAAAAGTCACATTAGGTCCAAAAGGTCGTAATGTGGTATTAGATAAATCCTTCGGCGCTCCAACTATCACTAAAGATGGTGTGAGTGTTGCTAAAGAAGTTGAGTTATCTGACAAGTTTGAAAACATGGGTGCTCAAATGGTGAAAGAAGTGGCATCGCAAACTTCTGACATCGCGGGTGATGGAACAACAACAGCAACTGTATTAGCGCAAGCTTTATTAAAAGAAGGTATTCGTTCTGTGGCTGCGGGCATGAATCCAATGGATTTAAAACGCGGTATTGATAAAGCGGTTACAGCAGCAGTTGCAGAGCTAAAAGCAATTTCTAAACCTTGTGCTGATGATAAAGCCATTGCACAAGTGGGTACGATTTCTGCTAACTCTGATGACGCTATCGGTAACATTATTGCTGAAGCAATGGCCAAAGTTGGCAAAGAAGGTGTTATCACCGTTGAAGATGGTTCTGGCTTAGAAAATGAATTATCTGTTGTGGAAGGTATGCAATTTGATCGCGGTTACCTGTCTCCATATTTCATTAACAATCAACAAAACATGAATGCGGAATTAGAAACGCCTTTTATCTTATTAGTGGATAAGAAGATTTCTAATATTCGTGACATGTTGCCTATTTTAGAAAACGTTGCTAAAGCAGGTCGTCCATTATTAATCATTGCTGAAGACATCGAAGGTGAAGCGTTAGCTACTTTAGTGGTTAACAATATCCGTGGCATCGTTAAAGTCGCTGCGGTGAAAGCGCCTGGTTTTGGTGATCGTCGTAAAGCAATGTTCCAAGATATTGCGATTTTAACTGGTGCGAAAGTCATCGCTGAAGAAGTGGGCTTATCATTAGAAGCGGCGACTTTGGATGATTTAGGTAGTGCGAAACGTGTTGTGGTAACTAAAGAAAGCACAACTGTGATTGATGGTGCTGGCAATGCAAGTGATATCAAAGATCGTATCGAGCAAATTCGCAAAGAAGTCGATGCTAGCTCATCTGACTACGATAAAGAAAAACTGCAAGAGCGTTTGGCTAAATTAGCTGGCGGTGTTGCGGTTATCAAAGTCGGTGCAGCCACTGAAGTTGAAATGAAAGAAAAGAAAGCGCGTGTTGAAGATGCATTGCATGCCACTCGTGCTGCTGTTGAAGAAGGTGTTGTGCCTGGTGGTGGTGTTGCTTTGATCCGTGCGATGCGCGCATTGGATAAAGTCAAAGTGGCTAACCACGACCAACAAGTTGGTGTTGATATGACGCGCCGTGCGATGACTGCACCTTTACGTCAAATCGTTACCAATGCTGGCGAAGAAGCCTCTGTGGTGTTATCTAAAGTGATCGAAGTCAACAAAGATAACCACGGTTATAACGCTGCAACCGGTGAATACGGTGACATGATTGCAATGGGTATCTTGGATCCAACTAAGGTAACTCGTACTGCGTTACAAAACGCAGCCTCAATTGCTGGTCTAATGATCACTACTGAGTGCATGATCACTGATCTACCAAAGAGCGATGATGCTGCTAGCGGCCCTGCTGATATGGGTGGCATGGGCGGCATGGGTGGAATGGGCGGCATGATGTAACCCCTACCCAAGCTCAACGCTTAAATACAAAAAACCCCGCGAATGCGGGGTTTTTTTATTGGAAAGCTCGACTCAAAATCCCGAGCATATTCAGGGGTCCTTGCTTCACAATCTTAATGTCGGTTGATTTATAACGAGAATCCTACTCCTCAATCCCAACATTTGTCAATCGCCACCCAAATTCAGGTCACAAAATGCGCAGATTCGAGGAAAGTGCCTGGTCTGGCGGCCGCCAGTTGATTGTTTGTTTGGTCAGTTTTTGTTAAGTTTGGACTATCTTGGGTTTTGGTTAGAGCTAGGCTACAAGATATGGGTGTTTATACGGTATAGACAACTTATTGTGCATCGGCTAATGTGCTGCTACCAATTTTTTAGGTAACTTGTTGAAAACTAGGCCGGACTTTAAGAAAGCTTTAAGCTTAGCGTGTTACCATAACTCCAATGGATATAGGTAAATCTGTGTATCTTGGAATTAAACCGACTTTAGGGTGTCACAAATGCCGCAAAACCAGTCTCCCAAACTATTAAGGATCCATACATCTGGTG
>CAYXLV010000146.1:0-5571 GCA_964465995.1 uncultured Coxiellaceae bacterium
TCGGTATTTTTAGGCTGGGGTATTAAATCTTGTTGGGGTTATATATAATTTCGCTCAGCCTTTTTTGTATTATAAAGCGCTGCATATTTTTTACTTAATGAAAGCGACTCTCTTTTCAAATCCATAAAACCAACTTCAGCCGTAGACCTGACATGCGTGCCTCCACAAGGCACTTTCGCATAATCGTCGATTTTCCAGTAGCGACGCTGCGTTGCCACATCATCGTAACCTGTTTTTATAAGCGCATCTTTTTCAATAATACGGTTAAATTCCCCTAGAATTTCAGGAAATAAATTTCGAATATCATCAGGATACAAAAAATCAACTCGAGATCGCTTAGCCGTTATATTCGCACCAATTTTTTGCAACCCATAACGCTGAGTGATAATTTCTAAAACCAACTCTGCAGCAAAGTGCAAGCGCATCCGCCGATAACGATTAGGCCAATTAATTTCCATTAGTACTTTTTGCCCTGGCTCAAGCAACATATTATCCGCGAGAGAATAATAGATTAAATTCTTCTCCATACGCGATTGCAGCACTGGAATCTTCATAGGAGATACAGCACCTGCTCGCGAAACTGGAGTAATAACAGTGTCATCACTCTCCTGGCCGCCGGAAAAAGAGTAGGCAATGGTCTCAGAAAACAAATAGTCATTACCATTCACAGCAACAACATCTGTTAATAGCTTTGACTGATACGAATTCTCCCAAAAAACTTTTCGCATACATAGCTCCTTGTTATCGACAGAGAAGGGAGAAAGATAAACTTCCTCCCTTTTCAAAATTAACACTTAGTTAAAGGAATTAATCACACTAGGCTCAGAAGGTATTGTTACGTTATTGTTATTATTGTTATCAGATGCATTACCTCCGAAAAGTCCCTGTGTCGATTGCGCGAGAGAGACCTCTTGCTTTGGACTTAAGCACATTGACATCTGTTCACTTTGTTTACCCAGCAAGAGCTTGCCAATTTTCGCATCTGCCGGCACTTGCGCATCTAAGATACGAGAACGAGTTGTTTGCAAAATAAGCTCTTCACTGCCACGCACTACTTCTCTTGCTTTTGGCCCCAAATACACATCAACAACTTGATTTAGCTCAAACCCAAGGTCCTTGCGTGCATTCTGTAATAAACGCATTAAATCTCGGCACTCACCTTCTTTAATCAAGTCGGATGTTAAATTAGTATCCATCAATACGCAAATGCCATCTTTTTGACGACCCTCAATGCCTTTTTGCAAGCTCTTAACGGCCGAGTGGTAAACCTCAAAATAATTGTCTGTCAAATCAAGGCCTGCCACTTTTAATGTATATTTACTATTTACAGATGCCAACTTAAATTCTTTCTTTTCAAAAGCACTACGTATTGCAGGCATATCAGTGGAAAAATCTTCGCGCAAATGATTCCAATTGAGCTTTACCTTTTCTTCGAGCATGTTAGACGAATCAGCAATCCAGTCAATCTCCTTAATATTCAACATACTCTTTATAATGCCCTGATACTGACTCAGCGAATTGTAAAGTTTCTTATCAATCATGATTTTGGCTAATGGCTGACGCAGACGAAGATTCTTCTCTTCACGAATACGTTGCCCAAGCTGTACTACTTGTTTAATTAACTCCATATCATCATATGAGGCTTGCATTTGATTGACATTCAGTGCTGGCGGCAAAATCTGCAAATGAATTGACTCTGCTTGAGTGTGTAGTGCTTGAAAGATAATTTCAGACATATACGGCAACACCGGTGCTGCAAATAAGCTCCATGTATTTAATGCATGATATAAAGCATAAAAAGCTTGAGATTTTTTTTCTGCATGCTCTTGACCAACCACAGTAAAAACACTGCGATTATGGTGCAAATACCAATTAGATAAATCATTGATGAAAGTTTTAATTTCTTGACAAACAGCAATTAAATTATAACCTTCATAATTTTTTGTTATCTTTTCTTTAAATAATTCCGTCCGATAAACCAACCACTGCTCAAAATACCCTGTGATACTTGCGTAGTTAAAATCTGGCTTAGGTACAAAATTGGCATCATTAGCATTGACTGCAAAAAATTTATAGACATTAAGTATAGGCAACAGCACATTTTGCACCTGGTTTTTAATTTCACGCTCTGTGACTGCAAGGTTTTGCGCATTGGTTGCTGGTGATCCTAGCAATAAAATTCGCAGCGCATCAGCACCATGCTTAGTAAATACTTCATCAACATTAGGGTAATTCTTCTTTGACTTACTCATTTTTTTATTGTCATCACCTAATAAAATCCCATTAACAATGCAGTTCTTAAATGCAGGCTTATCATATAACATCGTCGACAATACATTAAGCGTATAAAACCAGCCACGAGTTTGATCGATACCTTCTGCAATGTAATCTGCTGGAAATTTATTCGCAAGAAATTCTGTATCATTATCAAATTTATAATAGTGATGTGCATAAGGCATAGAACCTGATTCAAACCAGCAATCAAAAACTTCTGGGATACGTTTGTATTTATTACCCTTTATCTCCAACACAATATCATCAATAAAATGACGGTGCATATCTGTAATTTTCTTACCAGATAACTCTTCCAATTGTTGGCGCGACTCAATAACAATGTAATCACTTGGATCATTCATATTACGCCAAATTGGAATTGGACAGCCCCAGTAACGGCTACGCGAAACCGCCCAATCTTTAGAGTTCTCTAACCAGTTATGAAACCGCTTAGAACCAACAAAATCTGGGTACCAATTAATTTTTTTGTTATTGTTAATAATCTTATCTTTTACCGCAGTAACTTGCACATACCAAGCCGGCACTGCACGATACATTAACGGCTTATCAGTACGCCAACAAAAAGGATAATCATGATGAATCGTTGCCTGTTTAAATAGGCGCTGCTGCCCTTTAATCAATCGAATAATATCTTTATCAGCCTCTTTAAAATGCTTGCCTTGTACTTCACTTAAACCGTCATTAAAAATACCATTCTCGTTAGCAAAGTCACTCACAGGGAATTTATATTTCACCCCTAATTTAAAATCATCTTCACCATGTGCAGGTGAGATATGCACCAAACCCGTACCATCGGTATTGGTAACATGATCACTAACAATAATACTGTAGTAATGATTAGTATTTTGGTTGTTAGCATTATTTTTCTGCAGATCAAACATAGGCAGATAATTTTTTCCAACCAATTGATTAACATCATAGTCTTGTTGACTAACAATTTTATCTGCATCAAAATTTTTACTTACAAGATTTTTTTCTACAATATATGTTTTATTTGAATCTTGTAACTTTACTTGAACATACTGCAAGCTTAGGTTAACAGCAATCGCAATATTGGTTGGGATTGACCATGGGGTCGTTGTCCAGACTAAGAGCACAGTATTTTTATCATGCGCCAACGGAAACTCTAATGTAATTGAAGGATCACTTACTTTTTGATAATTTTGTTTAGCTTCGAAATCTGATAAAGCTGTACCTAATGCTGGCGAAAAAGCCACAATTTTTTTACCTTCATAAACGAAGTTCTTCTTATGCAACTGATTAAAAACGCCCCACACCGAATCCATATAGCCAGAATCCATGGTTTTATAATCATTCTCCATATCAATAAATCGCGCTAATCGGTTATTGGTTTTCTTCCACTCTTCCGTATAAGTTAATACAATGGAGCGACACTTTTCATTAAATTCAGCTATACCAAGCCGATGAATATCTTTATTACCTTGCAACTGCTCTCTTTTTTCAACTTCATATTCAACAGGCACACCATGACAATCCCAGCCTAAACGGCGCTCCACTCTATATCCACGCATAGTAAAATAACGCGGCATAACATCTTTTAGAGTGCCCGCAAGAATATGGCCATAATGAGGCAACCCCGTAGCAAACGGTGGGCCATCATACATTACAAACTGCTTATTATTAGGACGCTCTTTTACAGAACGTTCAAAAACTTTCTTCTCCTGCCAATAGTTCATTTTTTCAAGCTCTAGAGCAGGAAGATTTTTATCTGTCAAATCGGTTGGGTAACGCACACTCAATCTCCTTTATAAGTAAATTTATGAGTTTGTCGAATTATAATTTCGTTCTTCATGAAAACAATTCGTATAAATACGTAATCAAAATCGACAATAATAATTAATCAAGTCAGCAGCAATACAAAGAAAAACAGGCATGTTTTCCAGCATAAAAAAATGATTTCCAGGCAAGATTTTTTCATGCAATTCATAACTAGAATAGTCAGACCACATATTTATACAGTTTTCATCAACAAGCTGATCATCAAGACCATTAAGCAAAGCAATGGGTACTGGCAACTTTACTGCTGCAAGTTCAGTTATTGAACTATTCAAAGTATAATCTGCCTTAATTTTTGGCAAATAGTGCTTTAAAAAAGCAGCATTTTTGGGCAAGGCTTTAGCAATAGCTCCCTGCGTCTGTAAAAAAGTAAGCAGCTGCTCATCTGTTAAATGTGCAATAGGATTAGAAGCCATTGTATTAGGCGCCTGCCTTCCCGAGGCAATCAACAATGATGGCAATGTAGAATTGGTTTTATATAAGCGTATAAGCATTTGCATAGCCAAACCTGCTCCCATACTATGCCCATAAAAAACACACGGCAAATCACTAGCAATTACCATCGCTTGCGCTAATTGATCAACCAACTCTTTAGCGTCAAGAATTGGTTCATCAAATAACCGACCCTCTCGTCCAGGCAGTTTTAATGCATAAATATTGGCGGGCATTGGTAACTTTTTCCAGGTACAAAATGCAGAGGAACCCCCGCCACCCCATGGAAAACAAACAAGATTGACTTGAGCTGATTCATCACTACGAACAGTCATAAACCAGCTCTTATCAAAGGTAGTTTTATCTTTAATCACAACTATTGATCAACCTAAACCTAATTATTGCTAGCTGCAAAACTTTGGTTTGGTGTTGATGCCGAGGATTGAGAATTATTGTTATTATTATTGTTATTGTTGTTATCAGAAGTAAGCTTTAGATTACTAAATAACGAGTGAATATTGCCGCTGACATTATTTTGAGCCAACTGCTTTTGGTGATTCACAAAAAACTCATGATAACTATCACTATCGCGTGAAGGAACATTATCATCATTAATAGGTGGCGGAATCACATCTACCTTTCTTGTTAAATGGATTTTTTCTGCATGACAATTACGCTTATTTGTTCGAGGATCAACATTATTATTGCCACCTTTTTCACGCTTGAGCGTGATTTCACCCAACTCACTAGTAAAGGCAACATGCGTACCACCACACGGTATGGAGCCAAAACCATCAACTTTCCAAAAACGTTTTTCAGTAGCCTGATCACTATACCCCGTGACGATAGGTTTATTAGCCTTTAATAATTCATTATATTTTTTTTCAATAAGAGGGAATTCTTTACTAATATTGCCTTCATAAATAAAGCTAACACGCGATTTATCTTCACTCATATGCGCGCCAGTTTTATATAAATTTAAATTATCATTGACAATTTGTAACACCGCCTCACAAAAAAAATGACCGCGCATCAAGCGATAACGTC
>CAYXLV010000147.1:0-5523 GCA_964465995.1 uncultured Coxiellaceae bacterium
GCTTATTTTCAGCTAGAACGAAACCATCCCAACTTGGCTAAGGGTTTATTAGAAAAAGCTATACATTTTAAATGCCCTGAAGCTATTACATATCAACGTGTCCTTGCAAAAAATCAAATCGAGCTGTTGCATCAATCTATATCAAGCAATATAGGTTTGCAGGAAGGTGATGATTTGGGGGAGTCTTACAATGCATTGGATAAAATGATATTAGAAGAGCTGCCAAACTGTTTGAATTCTGCTGATTTTTTATGTTCGGATGTATTGGCTCAACATGTTTATATTTATCTATCGCTGCTAAGTCATCCATTTTCAATTACTCATAATCCATCAATTTCTATTGATAAAATTATGCAAGCACTAGAACACTTGATCTTGGTGAGTCATACTCCGCAAAAGAATATCAAAGCCTTGTATTTTGCTAACATATTTTTTACTAATAAAGATGATATGTCTATGTTAAGAATCTGTAGCTACATGGCTACCAATATGAAGCTTGATCTGTCTAAAATGGCGCTTAGCCCGCTAGGTAGTTTAGAAACTTTCGTGCTTTTGATGAAAATGTTTAACCTATTTTTGTCTTTTGATGAGCCTTTGGTCATTGCATCTGCATTAGAGTTTTCAATAAAATTTGCACAAGAGCTGGCTAAGTCTCATGCTGAGATAAAGATATTCATGCCTGATGTTTCACCCTTTTTGAATATCGCCAAATTTTGTTATCGAGCTGTTAGTAATAATGCACTGTGTCAATTATTAAAAGCAGCAATGCAGCAAACATCGCTAACACAATCACTAAACGTTGAAAAGTGCAGCCCAAGCGTATTGTCAAAATTCTTTTTGGAGCTTGCATCAAAATATGGGTATTTTGAACAGAATGCTGAGGACCATCAGCCTATTGTTCATTTGGTATTAAATGAAGTAGAAATATCGCAATTAAAATTGTTAAAAAAATCACTTTAATACTTTGCCAGTAGTTGCCAATAACACCGCAATTTTCTTGCATGACCTTAACAAGAATCCGCCACCTAGTTGCTCTTCCCATTCCAATGGCAAAGAAGAAAAAGACCCACCGCCGCCTTCACCAAGAGGTGGCTAGAGGTGGCTTTAATCTTTATCCGTAAGTCTTATTTTTACTGTTAAACACTGTATCTCACATAAAAAAATGGCCATGTTCCTCACACTAAACTCATCTCGTAGTTGATATTGTCGAGCAACCTCTCACTGGCGTTCGTGGCTCCGTTTTCATGCATTGGCAGAAGGCTGTGACAACGGAGCCACGAACGCCAGTGAGAGGTTGCCCAACAATACAAGCTTCGGTTTTAAATTAATACGCAACACATAATATACTAAATTCACAAAAAAATAATTTCAAATTTACTTTCAGAGATGCGTCCTAGGTATATACCTGGTTGCTGAGATTTTTTTTTCAAGATAAACTCCCTCAAAAATTTTTCAGTCCAGAGTCAAAATGCCTATAGCTCCAGCCTTAACAGCAACCGTTATAAACTCTTTTATTCCCAATTTAGGTGCTAATGAATTCACTGAGATGCGCAAATTATTGGATGATCTGGTAAAAGGTGGTAAGGGTAGTCATTTAAGCTGGAAAAAAATGACTGACTTGCAAGGTTGGAAATCGCATTATTCACAAATTGATATGGAGCACGCTCAGCTATGCTATGTGGCAAAGAAAACCGCTAAGGACTTTGAAAATTGCGATGCTTATTTTCTTTATACTATGGGGTTGATTTTTTATCGGCAAGACCTTTATAAAAATGAGAAGCCAGCGAATTTTATTGTCATATTGCAAACACTGTTAAAGCAAAAAAATGCTAATGCACAAGCAGCTTATCTCAAATTATGCGGGCTTTATAGTCATCTCATCGATCAAGAGCAAGTTTTACAAATAGCAAGCTTTGCCAAAACGCTTGCTAGTCCAGCGGCTTGTTTTTGCATGGCTACACTGTTGGATAATCCAAAATTTCATTCATGGTTAGATCGATTTAGCATTATGATCAAAGGGTTTAATCAATACAAGCTTATGATGCGGGCTGTTGATCAGGAATATATGCTAGCTTTTAGTTCTGCTGCCCAGTTAATGAAAAAACAAAAGCCTCATTATAATCTTATTAAGCTAGCCAAAGAACTCAATCACTTTTCTGCAAACGCTATCATAGGCGATTTATATGGTGATGAAGTGATTGAATTGTATCAAAAGCAATTGAATGCACAATCAAGGAATCAACCAATTAAGAATAATGAATTTAAATTCAATTTTACTGACATGGCATTGCGTAAAATACAGGCTTGTGTCGACGCCTTGGATATATGTTATGTTGATTCTCTAGCCAAGAACGTGGTTAATTACATTACCATCACCGGCAGCGTTTATTATTTCTCTGAAAAATTCCCCAATGCTGTTCCCAAGCTGATTAAAGTTTTGCAATATCATATTTTAATAGAGTCAGATATTCAATTTAGGGCTTTGTCACTCTATTATCTAGAAAAGTTATTGCCAAAAGATCAAAAATATAATGTATACGATGTTTTAAGGGTTTACAGTTATGTCGCAGCAGATAGTAAGCCAGGTTTTTTATGTCAACTGATCGATTATATTGGTGAGGAAAAAGCACTCTATGTAAGTTGTGCGGTAGTAACAAGGTTGCTAGAACTTGGCAGTCAGCTCTATAAACCTCAAGTCGTAGGAGCAGCATTCGAATTTTTAATGGTATTGGGTATTGAAATTATTAATCATCACTGCCGGATAAAATCAGCAGAGCCATGCATGTTATTTTTAGAGCTTAGTGATATTTATATTTTTTGTATTGATGTTATTACTCATCCCCGTAAAAAAATTGATTTATTTAATCAAGCTATTCAGCATATGCCAACACTCAAGTCGTTGAGTGCGGAAAAAGTCAACACGGCTGTGTTGGTAAAATTCTTCATAAGAATAAGATCAGCATTTGGTTATTTTAATAACATAAAAATGCAGGAATACGCACTTAAGAATTTTGATGAAGATATTGGTTATCCATTTACAAGAGAAGAGCAGTTGCAGTATGAGCAGTTAATCGATCTTTTTTACCAAAAAGCAAGTGCATTAAACCCAAGTAATAACCTGTCTGTTGCCAATAACCTGGCAAGCTTTCATAAAAAATCAAACCCAAATAAAAACGAACAACCACCAAAACGTGAAGATTCACCAGTTAATGCTTTCAAATGCTAAGGTGCGTCTTAGACAGCCTGAATCTTTACCCATAATTTAGTAAAGAAAGTTTGCAATAACTTTTTTGAATTTAGCTTCTCGAGTAGTGTGGTTTGATTTAAAACCGAAGCTTGTATTGTTGGGCAACCTCTCACTGGCGTTCGTGGCTCCGTTGTCACAGCCTTCTGCCAATGCATGAAAACGGAGCCGCGAACGCTAGTGAGAGGTTGCTCGACAATATCAACTACGGTATGAATTTAGTGTGAGGAACATGGCCATTTTTTTTATGCGAGACACAGTGTTTAGCAGTAAAAAAAAGGCTTGTAGGTAACGGGTAGAGGCGGCTCTAATCTTTACCTATAAGTTAAGCAGACAAGTTTGAAGTTATTTTTTTGTGAGTTTCGCTTCTCTAGTATTGCGTATTAACTTAAATCCAAAGCTTGCTTAAAAATAAAAGTTGTAGTGTGAATTTAGAACGAAAGTCATTATAGCCATTGCATCAAAATAACTTAAATGAGACAGCAGCCAGACCGACCTAGATATGAGCTCTATATAAATCATAGAGTTAACTAGGCATTTGGGACAATTAGCAGGTGCGTCCTGGTACTTAAAGATGAGGGTTGTTATTGTTTGGGTTTTTGGTTGTCGTTGTAGTCTTCTTCTTGGTGCGGTTGAATAAGTTGTGCGATATTTCTGGTTTAGGGTTAATCAGTTTAGTTAATTGATCGATGAGGTCCTGTTTGGTTAACTCGCTAGAACTGCATGTTGTGCGAATGAGTTTGAGGGTGTTGTTTTCGGTTAGTGTTTTTAAGAGTTCTATAAATGATTTGTCCTTGCTGAATTTTAGGATATTTTTAACTAAATTGAATGCATTAAAATTATGCAGCATGTAATTTTCGTTAAAGTCAGCACCATTTTTACAGAGTAGTGTTATTAAAGACTGGTGGCGTGTGGCCAGTGCGACATGGAAGGGTGATACATACTTAGCATTGAGATAGTTTGGATTGGCCCCAGACTTTAACAGCAGAGCTGCCACATGAATATTGCCAGAATAACAAGCATTGTGCAGCGGCGTTTCCCTTAAGCTATCAGCAGCATCAATTTTTGCGCCGTGGTTTGTGCAGACTATAGCGAACTCTAGAGTCTCAGTCTCATCAGCATTTCCCAGAAAGTGTAAATAAGTTTCACCAAAGTTATTTGGCTTGTTAACCAACGTTGGGAAGGCAATAAGCAACTGCTCAAAACTTTCTAGGGCGTTGTAATGCAGAGCTTTCAAAAGATATTGAAAATGATATTCGTAGCGTGGTGACAACACTTGCATTGCTGGCTCATCGTCATCCAATAAGTCAAAATCGTCATCTTCAACTATATTGGCAAATCTAGCAAAACAATATTTCCTAGGCTCTTGATACCAGTCGTTTGTAGGGTCGTCAGAGAGCCGACTTTGGTAATTTAAATATTTATCATCCTCATCATTGCTGGACTCGCCTTCTTCATACTCATCATCTTCATCTTTGCCGTAATTATGAGTAAGAAAATCAGAACTATCCGATGAGTCATCATTTTTAGCATTAACATGAGGTTCAGCTTTTGGCTCCTCCAGCGGCGTCAAGCCTACTTTATCTGATGCTAAAAACATAACGGCTTCTTTATTATTTTTACTTAAGGCCAGTACAAATAAATCATCATACAACTCACCCAAAAAATAAATGGGTGTAGCAATTTCTTTAAATGGAATAACCTTGGCGTACTCAGCTAATAAATTTATATCGTTTTTATAAATGGCCGCAGACACCAAACAAGCAAGTAAGTCGCTGCCCTGGTGAGTGGTCAATAGCTCAGCTTTAAGGCCTAAATTGCCTTGAGTTTTAATTAACGGCTGAATTCTTTCCACGCTGAAGTGTTGAATATTATCAACAATTTTTTGCTGCATAGATAAAAATCGGTAACGGTTATTGTCAAGTAATGTTAAAACATTAGCAAACTCATCATCTTTAAGCTTAGATTTCGATAGCGCCTCATCAAATAAAGTGACCAGTCCCATTTCGTAATATAAGTCATGCTGTAAGCGATATAATTTAGATTCTTTTTTATCATCACGTTTAACTAAGATATTATCATCAACAAGCTGCTGAATTGCTTTGTCATCTTGCTTGCTTAAATCAACTGAATAACGACTATTGCCCAGTGTTGGCGTGCAAATCGCTTGCCATAACTGCTTGCGGTCCTCTTTCCAGGCTTTGTTGTTGCCAAGCATAATTTTATCGATCAGTAATTTTTTAAGCTGATGTGGGTCAACTTTGGATAAATCTTTTTCT
>CAYXLV010000148.1:0-5465 GCA_964465995.1 uncultured Coxiellaceae bacterium
TTTTATGCATGATATGGTGTTGGCAGTAAAAATAAGACTTGTGGGTAATGATTAGATCACAACCTGACGGCTGCTATTTTTGCGGTTCGCTGGCCGTTATGTACGAAAAGTTAATGAACCTACTGGCAAGAAACACTTTGTTACAATTCGCTACAGTTTGCTAGGTTTGGTTTATTTTTTGCTCCTATTCTTTTTTTGAGTCGTATCAGCTTGATTACTAATATTTAATTCTTAACGCCATTGAGAGCATTCAGCATTACAATCAATCAAAGCGCTTATTTTAAGCTTGTTTTAAGATTTTCTGACTTGCCGAATTTTGGAACTGCTGCATAATTGACGGCATGACGACTTTTAAAGCATCGCAAAGTATAGAAAGTTTTTATCATCAGGCTAAGCTTAGCGCTTGGAATGAACTTGTCGATTTTATTAATGCTGATAAGATAAGCATCGAAAAAACAATTCAGCTTTTTAATGACTTTAAAGAATTGATTGAAGCCTCTACTGACTACCCAGTGAAAGTACAGCTCGATGACAATAAAATCAATGCGACAATTAATGAATTTATACTCGAGTCGCTACAACAGCTTGCTAAAGATCCAACATCAAAACAAATTCAACCCGTTTCTGAAAAAAACCAATTCTTTTTTCTTCATCTATCTTCAGCGCTTGCGGATACAACGACACAGCTTGGCAGCGGTTTTGATAACCCACCCACTCTTGGCATTGCAAATCAATGCGGACTGCTAGCTCAATATATTAATACTTTTTTAGAAGTCCAGAATATACAGCTGCCCAGTTTATTTCGCATTGTTAATGATTCAAAACAGTCTGCATTAAATGAGACAACCCTCAGCGAGCATAAAGAGTTTGTTTATAATTATTTCTATAAGACCTACCTAAAAAATCGGGTAGCAGAAATCCAAGATCTTCTGAAAATATGGCAAGAGGCTAAAAAAACGTTTACCGGCAGTAATCGAACTGAACTGCGCGAATTAATCACAAAGTGCGCCAATGAAATCTCTGAATCAATTTGGGGTGGCAATTATGGTGATAAAACTCTGGCGTGCTTAAAAGATAACAAGTCACTGGAGTCGGATGTAGCGACTGTATACCGTGAACTGACCAGCACAGTTAACAGTAAAATTCAGAACTTACACAATCTCCAAGCCTATACAACATGGTCAAAGCAACCACAAATTCAAACCATTTTATCCACCAAAAAGATACAGTACCGTCAAACCACTACGCAACCCACAAATCAACATACATTTTTCCAAACTCTCAAGAGATCAAAAAGTCCTGGTTTACAGTCCGCCATTGAGCAAATAAAAGCCAAGCATCAACGCCATTCATTTATGAGACTAATCAACTGGATTTTTGAAAAATTGCACCAACTTTTCAGAGCAGAAAAGCCTAGCGATTTTCAAGATGGTTTTGAAGATAAACTGGATGAGATAAATGTTGCCGTTTTCACAATGGCATAACTTGAATCTGCTGTATTAAAGTTAATAAACCTGCTTAATCGCGTCCTTCACCAGCCTCAATGTTTCTTCTGCAACAGCATTCGCCTTGGCTGCACCATTTTTTAAAATCTGCAACACTTGCGTCATATCGCTAGCATAATCAGCACGTCGTTGTTGCATCGGTGCTAATAATTCTACCAACACTTCAACGAGTCGCTTTTTGCACTCCACATCACCCACTGCGCCTTGACGATAACGGTCTTCCATTTCAGCAACCCAGGCCTTATCTGGATTAAAGGTTTCATGAAAAACCCACAATGGATTATCTTCTACAGTCCCAGGATCAGTGGCACGCAAGCGCTTGGGGTCGGTATACATGCCCATTACTTTTTTGCGTATTGTGTCGGGATCATCACTTAATAAAATAGCGTTGTTTAATGACTTGCTCATTTTTTGTAAACGGCCTTCGCTGTCTGGGCCGTTAGTACCAATCAAACGTTTAACTCGACCTGCCACATACTCAATCACTGGCAATAAACCGCCCGCCTCTAAGTAAGCGTCGTCTTCAGTATGCGGATCAACGCCGCAGTATAATTGATTAAATTTTCGCGCCACCTCACGGGTCATTTCTAAATGCGGAATTTGATCTTCACCCACTGGCACTACATCCGGACGAAATGCCAAAATATCGGCGACCTGCATAATCGGATATAACAAAAAACCCATTGAGTAATTTTCACCCAATTGCTTGTCACGGATTTCATCTTTAATCGTTGGGTTACGCATTAAGCGTGGGTAAGGAATAACCATGCTAAATAAAGCGGTTAATTCAAAAATGGCGGGAATATCGGATTCAATAAATAAGGTGCTTTGTTCGGGATCAATGCCAGCAGCAAGCCAGTCTAAAACAATCTCTAATACACTCTCACGAATTGCGGCTGGTTGATCAACACGTGTGGTAAACGCATGAGTGTTGGCTAATAAAAAATAACAGTCGTATTGCTGTTGCATGCTCACCCGATTTTCCAAGGAACCAACCCAATGACCTAAATGCAATCGACCGGTTGGCGTATCACCCGTTAGTAACCGCGGCTTGTTTGAGCGCATAGACAACATTCCTTAACTTGTTAATTTTTATGAACTTCTGCAACAGGCTGCACGCTTGCTAGTGTTTGCCTGACCACAGAGTATGGTATGCTAGGAAGTCGAAAATGCTATCACAGAACTTAACAGAGGCAAAATCTCAATGCTTCCTTTGCGTAAACTCTTCAACATTGGTGTGCTTGATTCTGCAGAACCGGTAACCGTTAAAAAAGTCGGTCGGCTTTTTGATTTATTAATGGTCTTTGTCATGTTTTGGTTGCCACTGCAGTGGTATATGGAATATCTCGGCGAGCTGTCACCAGCAAAAATTAATGTTTTAAATTGGATCATTTGGTCAATATTTGTTTTAGAAACAGGCACCATGACCATCCTTGTTAATAAAAAACTCGATTACTTAATCTCAAGTTGGTTAAATATTTTTATTATTATCGCGGCCGTACCGCCACTGTGGTCAACCCAATCCACCTATTTCGCTTTGCTACGTTATTTACGCTTTATAATTTTATTTCGCTTAATTTTGCCGCAAGTCTTTATTACTCATCGCTTGTTATCACGTAATCATTTTGGCATGACCTTATTAATTTTTTTATTGGTCACCTTGCTAAGCGGTGTTTTAGTCACTTATATTGATCCAGAAATTGGCTCACTCTTTCAAGGGATATGGTGGGCTTGGCAAACAGTCACTACCGTTGGTTATGGTGATATTATTCCCAACACGGTCGGTGGTAAAGCCTTTGCGATGTTATTAATGATCACTGGTGTTAGTTTGTATTCATTGGTTGCGGCCAACCTTGCGGCGTATTTTATTGAGCGTGGCCATCGTCAAAAAGTCAAAAAGCCAGAACGCAAAGTGCAAATGCAATTACGTGAACTCAGTGATCGTTTGATTCGACTGGAAGAAATGCAAAATAATACCTTAAAAAAACTTGATCAATTACTGCCAAAAGAGCCTGCAGAGCCGCCAACTGATAGTTAATTTTGCAATTAGACCTCCTCATTAAATTTCGCTACAATCGCGTGCTATGCAGCAAGAAGCCATTACCCAATCACTCAATGAGTGCCAACGTCAAGCGGTCACCGCACCTCCTGGAAATTTATTAATCTTAGCCGGCGCAGGCTCTGGTAAAACGCGCGTGTTAGTGCATCGCATTGCTTGGTTGATGGATGTTGAACATGTTTCACCGTATGGCATTTTAGCGGTCACGTTTACAAATAAAGCAGCACACGAAATGCGTGGGCGAATTGAGTCTTTATTGGGCATGCACCTCAGTGGTATGTGGGTTGGTACGTTTCACGGGATTGCGCATCGTTTGTTACGCGCGCACTGGCGTGAAGCGGAATTACCTGAAAGCTTTCAAATTTTAGATTCAGATGATCAATACCGCTTAGTACGACGCATTCATCGCTCATTGGAAATAGATGAATCAAAATGGCCACCGAAACAAGCACAGTGGTTTATTAACAAACAAAAAGAAAATGGCATTCGACCCGCCGATATACATGAAGACGGTAGTTACTTTACCGAAGTGATGCTAAAGATTTATAAAGCATATGAAACCGTTTGCCGCACTTCCGGGCTAGTTGATTTTCCTGAATTATTATTACGCTCGCTGGAAGTGTTACAAAATAACGCGGATATTCTTGCGCACTATCAACAGCGTTTCCGTCATTTGCTCGTCGATGAATTTCAAGATACCAATACGATTCAATACACTTGGCTAAAAACTTTAGCCGGCACAGATAATTTTTTGATGGCGGTCGGTGACGATGATCAATCAATCTATAGTTGGCGCGGCGCTCAGATTGAAAACATTCAACGCTTTGCAAAAGATTTTGCCAATGTCACTACCATTCGCTTAGAGCAAAATTATCGTTCTACGCAAACTATCTTAAATGCATCCAATGCGATTATCGAAAAGAACACCGGACGGCTGGGCAAGAAATTATGGACAGACGGTGCTAGTGGTGAATTAATTTCGTTATATGCAGCTTTTAATGAGCGTGATGAAGCGCACTATATTGTCTCTATGATTAAAAGCCTGCATCGTGAAGCCTACAATTATCGTGACTTTGCTATTTTATATCGATCAAATGCGCAATCACGGATCCTGGAAGAGTTTTTAATTGATCAGCAAATTCCATATCGAATTTACGGCGGTTTAAAGTTTTTTGAACGAGCCGAAATTAAAGATGCGTTAGCCTATTTGCGTTTGATGACCAATCGGCATGATGATGCAGCGTTTGAACGTGTTGTTAACACACCAACACGCGGTATTGGTAATACTACTTTAAATAAATTACGTGAAACTGGCCGACTTAACAGCGCCTCATTATGGGAAACGGCGACTAACCTTATCGTGAATAAATCGCTTAGCGCACGTGCTGCGAGTGCTGTAGAACACTTTCTAGCATTAATTAATACCTGTGAAGAAGAAACTACAGCGACGAGTTTAGGTGAGCAATGTGAACACGTGTTACATCGCAGTGGTTTAATGGCACATTATCAAAAAGATCGTTCCGAAAAAGGTTTATCACGCGTGGAAAACCTGGAAGAGTTAGTCACTGCAATGAGTCAGTTTAAACCGGATGATACTGCTATCGACCTCACACCATTAGCCGCCTTTTTAGCTCACGTTGCTTTAGAGACAGGCGAAGGTCAATCGAAAGCGCATACGGACTCAGTCAATTTAATGACACTACATGCTGCGAAAGGTTTAGAATTTCCTGTGGTCTTTATTGCTGGTTTAGAAGAAGATTTATTTCCGCATAAGATGTCTCTAGACGAAGGCAGTGGCCTCGAGGAAGAGCGGCGCTTATGTTATGTCGGCATGACCCGAGCTATGCAAAAATTATTTTTAACCTATGCAGAAGCCAGACGCTTACACGGCATTGATAAAC
>CAYXLV010000149.1:0-5419 GCA_964465995.1 uncultured Coxiellaceae bacterium
TTATATTCTGCGAAATGGATGCCTGAACATATTTCACAACTGGTTGTTGGTTAAGATTATTGCCATACCGAGTGACACGTCGCACCTCATCAGCACTCACCTCTTGGCAAGAGATATTGCCAATCGTATCCAATAAATCGGTTTCAATTCGACCGTTTGGCAACGTTACTTTTTTTTGATAAACCGCATTTTTACTATTAACCGGTTGATAATCAATCGTAGTTTTTTGCTTTAATGCATTGGTTTTTTGAGTGAGGCGATCCAAGCGATCATATGCAAATTCATCAAAAGCAATCTTTCCTTTCGACTGCAGCACTTGACACAATAACAATATCCCTGACCGCGCATACTCCGATGTTTCAAGCCCCATTTGTGCATCATGAATACCTTTACCATTTTGATCAACGTTAGCATAGGTGTAACAAAATATAGGATTGCCGAATTGGTCATAGCGATATTCTTCTAAAGAGACGCGACTTGGATTTTGCTTAGCCACCCAGTCACTCATTTGTTGCAGTGTGGGAACAATGCCTGGCTGCATTTGACTGACATCAAATAGGTTGTCCAGATAAACACGAACGGTGTCGATATTATTATCTTTGTTATAGCGATACTCTGTTACCTGACCTTTGGGACTGAGCTTAAAACGAACCAGCAATGTATCGACCGTATACTCATTAACAAACCGCGTTATTGCATTAAAACCTGGGTCTGATCCTTGCGTGTTTTGCACCCATTGCGTTTTTGTTAAAAGTCGTTGGGCAACGCCGTCAGTTTGATAGTTAAAAAATAGCTTGTCATTTTCTGGCAACTGGTGCTCGCTGAGTAATCCAGTGTCTTGCATAGCATAAGTAAACTGTTCAATCCCGTTATCTGGATGCGTAATTGTGGAAAGTTGACCGCGATCTGTGTAGCTATAGCGTGTATCTAACTGATCCAGTTGGCTGCTCTTAATACCTGTGTAACGTGTTAACTTGGCAATTCGTTGTTTTGAATCGCACTCAACTATGACAGGCTGTAGCTGATTAAAACCATCGTCTATTGTTGTTGTGGTGCCATTATAATTTACTTGGAAAGTGAGATGAGAATCTAAACCTGCACCACCGACCGTGATTTTATTAACCTTGTTATCATTTTGAAAACCGAGCTTCAATTGCGTTTTGTCGGTTTGGGTGATGGATTCAATCCAATTTGTTTGACTAGAATAATAGCGATAATTGATTGTGTAGTCAGAGTCGGGATTTTTTGAAAAGCTTAAGCGTTGTTGTTTGTCAAAGCCCCACTCCCATAAATGTTCACTATCAGCATATAAATTAACTGCCGTGCCATTGGCATTTTGGGTGCGCCGCAACTCATACTTTGTACCACTTGGCCCAATAATGGCAGCCAGCTCTGTTCCCTGGTATTGATAATTAATGACATGTTTTTTGGGTGATATTCTTTTTAATAGTAATCCCGTCTTACCATCATAAACAGCCAAATTCTGTGTTAATGGATCACGCCACAACCAATTTCCATCAGATTGTTTGTAGATAAAAGGCCGGCCATTTCCATGAAAAGGCGCAAAAAAGACCATGGGATTATCTGCTTGCTGTTGATAGGTGGTGACATGCCCATCTGCTTCTACTAGCGTAATACTGGTGTTAGTAAACGCTTGAATTTTAGGGTGGGCAAATTGCCAAGCTTGCTTTGTCGCTTGTGCGTTATAAATCCACTGGAAATCTAAGTGGAAATCATTTTCCTTAATTCGAATATTTTTATCTTTGATAATGCCATTACCCGTTGCCACATTTAAATTAAGCTCAATCCCAGCCTGACCAAATACTCTTGAATCAACAAGCTGACCCACTTGTGTCGCTGATGAATAGCTAGTACCTAAACCAGCGCCGGCTAGCAGTTTAAATGGAAATTGGTTATCGGTATCACGCATGATAATGTCTTCCTTTGTTGTCGTATTTTTCTGTTGCTGAGTCTGTTGTGCATGACAACAAGGCATATAATAAAATTGCTACAATGCTGGCAGCCAGTAGGCCACTCGTTAGCATTAGCACCAATAGGTGATCATTATTTTCAGCAGCCGCTGGTGAATTTGTTGGCATAGCAAACAAGCCTATTCCAGATACCACAGCACTCTTCATAACATGACTGACTGATTGATTTTGTAAGTTAGGTGGTGTTGAAATCGATTGGCAATCGCGTGATTGAAAAAACTGAATACCGCTGGCTGATACCGTTGCATCGAAGACCTGGCAAGTCGCTGCTGTTAAATTATTGTCAGCTAAATTTAACCACTGCAACATTGATGCGGGTTTACCATGAGCCACTACGCATCGAGCCTGAAAGCGATCTTCACCCTTACCTAGCTTATCAACACCTGGTACATTGACCGTTCCTTGTATGAGCGGGGTGATTTGCTGATCGACTAACCCATTCGCTTTAAAACTAACAAGTTCTAATGGGCTATTGATAAAGTTGTCTTTAAATTTTTTAAAACCCGTTCCTTTTCCGAGGTTGGCATACTCAATAATAAGCGTTTTTAATTGCGAATTTTCTATACCGGGTCCGGCGTTCTCTAGGGTAAGGCTAGTAAAGTGATTGCGACTCATTATTAAAGTTTTAAGGCTTGATTCATAGAGACCTTGTCGAATTGCCAAAGATACATTATCGGTAAGCTCATTATTAGCGATGCTCAGTAACGATAATGTCTTGGTTTCATTAAAAACATTTTGGGTTAACTCATCTCCCCAGCCGTTATTGTCCACCCATAAATACTGCAACATACTATTTTTTATTTCTTGCATAAACTTCAACCAGCTGGTTGCTGCAGGTTGATTCACACCGGATAAGCTTAAACCTTGTAGGGTGAGTTGATGTAACAATTGCGCAGCATTTTCTAAGGCTAACGAACCAATGGCAATGTTATCTGCAATCAGTGTTGCCAAGTTGCTACCGATTGTATTGAATAGTGTGTTTAAAAAACCATCGGTTTGAAATGGATTATCTGAAATGTCCCAGGATTTTATTGCAGATTGATTCACGCACAAAGCGAGCTGGCTGATTTGCTGATCGTATAAAGATAGATTGCGAGTGCTTAAGCTTTCAATTCCACTCTCTAGCAGCGCATTACAAAAGTTTGTAATATTTTGTGTTGGAAGACAGAGGTTACTATCAATTTTTAAATCTTGTAAATTTTGTTGGTTAGTCATAATGCCATCTAGGCCAGCATAGGCCAGTCGAGTATTGGCAATGTGAAGCTGCTCTAACTTTGGAAAATTGGTAATGATGGTAATCGCACCTGCATCACTGATTGGGTTATTATTGATAATGATACTGCGAATCGCGTCTGTTAGATGTTGGCTTAACGTGGTCGTGAAGGCTGGGGAAACGTTGTTTCCTGAAAGCACCAGTGCATTCACAATCAGAGTGTTTTGAAATATCAGTCCTAAGTTGGTATCGCCTAAACTTTGCCGCTCAAAAGTAAGCCAGTCAATGTGGCGATTTTGCAAAAATTCATTCAGCGATTGAAATCGACCATCGTTTATAAAAATACCTTGTTGAATGGAGGAGGAAAAATCAAAGCTGACCAAATCTTCTCGAGGTGTTAGTAAATCTAAGAATTGCTTGAATGCAGATTCGGGCCATGCTCGCCAGTTTTGATAAGAAAAATCTAAATGTTTTAATTTTTCTTTTTTGATTTTTAGGAGGCTTGGCAGCCTCTGTAATATCGTGTCATATGAGTCATCGCGCAATAATGTGTTGAAGCATTGCTGGATTGAAAATTTATCCTGATCAAGCATGTTGTCATAAGTGCATGACACACATTTATATTTACCATAGTATTTTAAAAATACCCAATGTTTTTGGACCTTGTGGCAATCGTTTTTAGACGATTCGAAGGTTATAGATTCTTTAATTTTCAATATTGGCAAGCATGCATAACGAGCTGTAATGTATAGCCATATCACAGTGTTAAGCGTAAAAATAAGATCGCTAAGTACATGCACCTTAAAGCCATGTGACCATTTTAAATAGTGAAAGTATGGGTATACTAGCAACTGCTCTGTAAATTTAGGTTTTGGGTGTGCATCTGGCAGCTCCACTAGACCTTTATTAGCATGAATCGAAAATAGTAGCTTATGCGCTAGAAAACTATTGGCTGTATTGTTTTTAGCAATTTTATAAAAAACACTCAGCATTTCAGCGGGAGTTGATTCTGAGTCAGTGGTATCACAATGTTGCAGAAGCAGCGCTGCTCGATATAGCGCGTGTCTTTGCGAAGAAAATGGCAATAAGGCTGTAAGCCATGAGCTAAGAGTATTTCCTTCATTCGACACGCCTATCAGTGTTTCGAGAAGCTCTTCGAGAATGATAGTTACCTTTGCTTTATTACGTTTGTTCATGCACCAATAAGTTAACATGGGGATAAGAGGTGTAAGTAGTAGGAAAAAAATTGGTAAAAAAAATTTTGGCCATTCTTGTGGCGAATCTACAACAAACTCGGTGCTTAAAATATCTCCATCCTGAGACCACAGCCCTATCATAATTTCCCACCATGCGCCCCCATTACATTGACTCGCGTATGTATGTAAATCCCACAATAATAAACTGACAAATACTGGCGGCCATAAAGCTTCAAAAAAGATGCTTGCGCCTTCCAAGGTGTGGACAGCAGATTCAAGTTCATGAAAAGTCAAGTCGTTACTTTTATTGGATAACAACTCCGTAGCGGATTTACTGGTGAGGTTTTTTTGCAATTGAATTTTTTTGTAGGAAGATAAAATAAGACCTGTACTCCATAAGCGTTTTACTTTGCACCACCGAGTGAATTCTTCTTGGTGTGGAGGCGAATGCAAGTTACCAGAAACTAGAAGTGGGTCTTCAGGGTTATCATCGTTGTCTTCTTGTAAAAAAATAGGCTGGGTTAAGGATCCTGTAGAGGATCCCGAATCATTATTCAGTATGGGGCTATCATCGACCTCTTGTTTCAGAGAAAGATCATTATGTGGAGCTTCTGAAGAAGATAAAGATTCGCTAGATTCACTTTTCTGCATTAACACATCCTTTTAAAGAATTTTTAGCCCCCTTTTACAGTATTCAGATTTAAAATACCAGAGGCGTATTGAGATACGGACGCAAAATTAATACAAAATATGATCGCTTTATGATTCTTTTGGAATGACTTAGTTTGTTTTTCGCCTATGGCAGCATTATTAAATGAGTTAAATTTATACAAAATAACAATTAGACTTCAGTTAGCGGACAACAATTTTTCTTGATCAGCTATTTTTGATCTAACATTGCCATTGTTTTCTTTGCCCAAACAATCTTTTTTCAACGACTTGTTAAAAACTCTAGCTTTTAATATACGCAAATTTTAACAAGAGGTGTCTTTATCAAAAAAATTCAAATACTACGGTCT
>CAYXLV010000150.1:0-5416 GCA_964465995.1 uncultured Coxiellaceae bacterium
ATATTCCAGTCACCACAGATAATAAATTTTCGACCGGATTGAATAATTTTTTTTAATTGTTTTTCATAGTGATCCATAAAATTAAATTTAACCGCCTGGCGCTCATCACCACTGCTACCGGATGGCATGTATAACGAAGCAATGCTCACATCACCAAAATCAGCTTGAATATAGCGCCCCTCATCATCTGCATCCGGCCAACCTAAACCTTTAACAATATGATCTGGTTCACGTCGACAATATAAAGCCACACCACTGTAACCCTTTTTAAGCGCATCATGATAAAAGCAGTGATAACCAGCCAAACAATATTGATCAATATCTAAATGCTCAAGCTGCGCTTTGGTTTCTTGAATACAAATCACATCAGCTTGTTGTTGTTTTAACCAATCAAAAACACCTTTTCGATTAGCCGCACGAATACCATTAGCATTTAGAGTAATAATTCGCATAATCTTCCTCTTTGAATAACTATTTTTCAACAGGCGCTATTTTGCAAGATGTGCCACTATTTTGCTAGCGTTGACATCTCTGACAGTTTCTTGCATTGTGAGCGCTTATCAAGCTAGCCAAGAGGATATGCCATGTCACTTGCTGAACAAATTGCAAAAATATTATTAGAAATAAAAGCCGTCACCTTAAATGTTAAACAACCTTATCGATACACTTCTGGCATTCTCTCCCCCATTTACTGCGACAATCGTCTAGTGATCTCATACCCTGAAAAACGCCAACAAGTCATTCAAGCGTTTATCCAATTGATTGAAAATCAAGCATTAGAATTTGATGTCGTCGCCGGCACGGCCACTGCAGGCATCCCACACGCTGCTTGGATCGCAGAACATTTCAACAAACCGATGGTGTATGTGCGCGGCAAAGCTAAAGGTCATGGCAAACAAAATCAAATTGAGGGGCATCTCACGCCCGGACAAAAAGCGCTGGTGATTGAAGACTTAGTCAGCACCGGTGGCAGTTCGGTGGATGCCGGCCTGGCATTGCGCGACGCAGGTGCAACCGTAACAGATTGCCTTGCGATTTTTACCTATCAATTAGCCACCTCTATTGATGCTTTTCAGAAGGCCGAGATTAAATTGCACACCCTCACCAACTTCCCAAGCTTACTCGGCGTCGCGGTCAATGAGCACTACATTTCGGAAGCTGAAAAAAACATTGCTGCCGCTTGGAATCAAGATCCAAACGGCTGGGAAAAGAAATTCGATGCTGCATCAAAAACCCGTGCTTAGAACGGTAAATTTAAATCCGCATCGAGTTGTAAGAGTTGTTGGCGAAATAGTTGTTTGATTTTATCCAGGTTCGCCTGCGTATCTGCTTCAAAGCGCACGATTAAGTTAGGCGAAGTGTTGGATGGTCGAATCAAACCCCAACCATAACCAAATTCAACACGCAATCCATCAATCGTAATCCGTTCAGCATCACCAAAATCTGCATCATTTAACAAACGCTGCATAAAGTCTGCTTTACGTTCTTCGGCCATTGCTAATTTTAATTCCGGTGTATTCACACTATCTGGCAAGTCTGCAAACACCTCACTGGAGGTGCGACCATCATTGGCTAATATTTGCAATAAACGTGCACCGACATATGGGCCATCATCAAACCCAAACCAATCTTCTGCAAAAAATACATGCCCACTCATCTCACCCGCTAATGGCGCACCAAGTTCATGCATTTTATTTTTTAAGATTGAGTGACCCGTGCGAAACATGACGGGATTACCACCATTTTCTGCAATCACCTTGGCTAAGTTACTTGAACACTTCACATCAAATACAATATCGGCACCAGGGTGTCGCGTTAACAAATCTTTTGAATACAGCATAATTTGACGATCAGGCCAAATAATTTCACCTTGATTAGTGACCACGCCCAATCGATCAGCATCACCATCAAAGGCTAGACCAATATCGGCTTTTTCTTTTTTAACCGTTGCAATAATCGTTTGTAAATTTTCTGGTACGGTTGGATCAGGATGATGATTGGGAAAACGCCCATCCACTTCGCAAAATAACTCAACCACTTCACAACCTAATTGTCGGTAGAGTTTCGTGGCTAACACTGCAGCCACGCCATTACCACAATCGACAACGACTTTTAAAGGACGTGCGAGCTGAATTTTTGCAACGACATAATTGATATAATCATCAATCACATCAATTTTCTTAACTTGTCCTGCACCACTGACAAACGCTTGCTTCACACAACGTTGATAAATGTTTTGCACACCGGCTGTAGACACTGTCTTTCCATTTAAAACCATCTTAAAACCATTGTGATGCGCGGGATTATGACTCGCTGTAATCATTGCACCGGTGTTGGTCGATAAACGGTGCGTAGCAAAATAGACTAACGGTGTTGGTACAATTCCAATATCAATCACATCACATCCTGTTGCACAAACACCGGCAATAAATGCTTTCTTTAATTCGGGTCCGGTTAAACGACCGTCGCGCCCGACGATAACTGCTTTAATTTGTTGTGATATTGCTTCACTTCCAAAGGCTAAACCAATGGTAAATGCTAAATTCGCATCTAAACTATTTTCACCGGCAACACCACGGATATCATAAGTACGAAATAAGTGAGCAGGGATTTTTGGGGAAATTTGATATTGTGTATCGGTCATTGTGTTTTCCTGAGGCGCCATAATTATCTCCAACGCGATTAATGTTTTCCAGAGCTACCAAAACCGCCTTCACCACGCGCTGAAGCATTAAATTCATTAACAATTTCAAAGTTGGCTTTTAAGATCGGTACAATAACGAGTTGTGCGATTCGCTCACCCGGCTCAATTGTATAAGTGGTGTCACCGCGATTCCAGCAAGATACTTTTAACGGGCCTTGATAATCAGAGTCAATTAAACCCACCAAGTTACCTAATACAATTCCATGCTTATGCCCTAGACCAGAGCGAGGTAAAATTGTTGCTGCCACATTAGGGTCGGCGATATGAATAGCCATGCCGGTATTAATTAATTCAGTCATGCCCGGCTTTAATTCTAACGGCGCATCCAAACACGCTCTTAAATCTAAACCTGCTGAACCGTTAGTCGCATATTCTGGTAACGGCAGCTGATCACCCAAACGTTTATCAAGAATTTTTAATTGAATCGACTGCATAATAAATGTTTCCCTTGAAATAAATTGGCATCACAATAACGTTTTCGCCCTCATTAGACAACTGGTATGTTGCAACCTGCAATGGCATCAATTATTACTATTCTCTATGTCAATTCAACAATGGCCCAAACCAACACGCCCACGCGAACGGCTGCTCGATGCTGGCGCTGAGCAATTATCCGATATCGAGTTAATTGCTGTTTTATTAGGCAATGGCGCGCCAGGAAAAAGTGCCTTAGAACTTGCACAAGCTTTGCTAACGCATTACCAAAGCTTGCGCAAACTATTAGAAGCACCCTACGCGACTCTTTGCCAACAGCAGGGAATGGGACTTGCTAAATACAGTCGCTTAAAAGCAGCCGTAGAGCTTTCACGACGCTATTTGAAAGAATCTATTAGCAATAGATCTATTTTGAAGAACTCTCTTGAGGTTAAGCAGTATATTCAGTCGCAATTGGCACATCATGAGCAAGAAGTCTTTGCTGTTTTATTTTTAGACACGCGCTATCACATGATTACTTTTGAGAAACTTTTCTTTGGCACTTTTAATGGCGCCATTGTACATAATCGCGAAGTCGTTAAGCGAGCACTCTCTCACAATGCAGCGGCGATTATTATTGCGCACAATCACCCTTCTGGCATTACGACACCGAGCGAGCTCGATATTGTAACCACTGAATCGCTGGCTAACGCTTTGCACTTAGTGGATATTCAACTAACTGATCACATTATTGTCAGTCATAATACAACCACATCATTCGCCGAACACGGCCTACTGCCCTTCTGAAATGTACAGTTTTTATTCACTCTACTGATAGTCCTTGCTTCGATTCAGAGTTTTTGATATAAAATCCCGCTTATCACTCAATCCTGGAGAATAGCAATGGCAAGAATCTGCCGAATCACGGGACGCCGCCCTCAATCAGGCAATAACGTGTCTCACGCAAAAAATAAGACTAAGCGTCGCTTCCTACCTAATCTACAGAAACGTCGCATTTGGGTGTCTAGTGAAAACCGTTATGTCACATTAAAAGTATCAACTCGCGGTTTGCGCACTATTGACAAACTTGGCATTGAAACCGTACTGCAAAAACTCGCTAAAGGCGAAAACATTAATTAAGGAATACCACCATGGCTGTTAGTCCACGCGAAAAAATTATGTTGGAATCAACAGGTACCGATAAAGAAGGCAATCCAACAAAGTATTTTTACACTACTTATTTAAATAAACGTAATACTACTGAAAAACTAGAGTTAATGAAGTACGATCCACGCGCCTGGAATGAGGCGACTGGCCGTTACGGTAAACACGTTAAGTTTAAACAGAAAAAAATTCCAAAATAAACGAATCACGCAACAAATGAATGAAACCGCCAACTGGCGGTTTTGTTTTATGCAAGCAAGGTTAAGTGGATGCCAGAATTACCCGAAGTAGAAACCACTCGTCGTGGAATCTCAGCAGCATTACGCCACGCTACGATCGATAAAGTGATTATTCGCCAACCCAAATTACGCTGGCCTATTCCCAAAACATTGGCCTCACAACTTCGTCACCAAACTATTTTAGCAATCACACGCCGCGGCAAATATTTATTACTGCTCACCACCAACGGCACGATTATTATTCATCTTGGCATGTCAGGTTGTTTACGCATACTTGCTGCAGACACACCGATTGCGAAACACGATCATGTCGATTTTATGCTTGATACTGATTTATGCCTGCGCTACACCGACCCAAGACGCTTTGGCACTATTTTGTGGACGCCAAGCGACCCATTTCAACATCGATTAATTGCGTCGCTTGGTGTAGAACCACTCACGCCACAGCTAACCGGCGAGTACCTGTATCAACAATCCCGTAAACGCTCGATCCCTATCAAAGTTTTACTCATGAACAGCAAAGTGGTTGTTGGCGTTGGAAATATTTATGCAACCGAATCTTTATTTCTTAGCCAAATTCACCCACTAAAAATAGCAAGCACCCTTACTCAGCAACAATGCTGCATTCTAGTAAAACAAATCAAACACGTTTTGCATCACGCCATCAAAGCAGGCGGCACAACGTTAAAAGATTTTTATTCAAGCGATGGCAAGCCGGGTTATTTTAAGCAGCATTTAAATGTTTATGGAAAAGCTGGTGAATTGTGTGAGTGTCACCGGAGTGTTATTAAAAAGTGTGTCATCGCACAGCGCTCGACGTTTTTTTGCCCGGTGTGTCAAACTGATTAAGCCCCAGGACGTACCTGCTAATTGTCCCAATTGCTCACTTAACTTC
>CAYXLV010000151.1:0-5387 GCA_964465995.1 uncultured Coxiellaceae bacterium
CCTTTAACCCATGGTCACTCGGCAACGTGTACCAATAAACATGGTCTTCTTTATCGATCCTTGATTTTAAAATATTGATTTTTGCAGAAGAGGTATCTTTGCCAGCAAACACCCAAGCTTTATCACTTTCTTGGCCACCAGATTCTGAATAAGCAATCGTGGCTTTAAAAGCCACTTCATCTTCAACAACAGCGGCAACCTCTGTCACATACTCTGACCGATAAGGGTTATCCCAGAATACTTTCCGAGTCTGTAATTGTGGACGCATAATTTACTCCTTGTTTTGTTTTAATAAAATTATTAATACGCACCGAAGCACGCTCTATAACACGCGAGTCCTGACAAAAGGACAAGCGAATACTGCACTTCCCCATATTCGATGAAAAATCTATGCCCGGCGCCACTGCAACACCTGTCGACTGCAGCAGCTCTCGACAAAATTGCATACTATTCATATTAATTTCAGTGAGGTCAGCGTAGATATAGAATCCACCAGCAGGCTTATAAACATGTTGCAAACCCGCATCGATCAAAGCGTTCCACAACAAATCTCTATTTTTTTGATAATTTGCAACATAGCAATTCAATAAGTCATATTGATTAAATGCATGAATGGCTGCTTTTTGAGTTAACGATGATGTACATAAGATAACGTTTTGTAAGAAACTTTCGTAGCGCCTAATATCCGCTGCCGGCACAATCATCCAACCCAAACGCCAACCTGTCATAGCAAAATATTTTGAAAAGCCATTAATAACCAAACTTGCATCAGAAAGCTTTAAGCAAGTTTCCGCATTTTGATCATCATAAGTAATACCATGATAAATTTCATCGCTAATTAAACGAATTTGATATTTCTCACAAATATCCACAATTTCTCGTAGATGCTCAAGCTCATATAAACTGCCTGTAGGGTTATTTGGCGAGGCAATTAGCAACCCATCTATAGAATCAGCATATTTTAAAAGCATCTCAGGCGTGATTAAAAAATTATCTTCATAGTGCGTAGGTATTTCAATCAACTCATAATCCAATGAACGAATAACATTGCGATAGCAAGGATAGGATGGTGCAGCAATGGCTATTTTTGCCTGTCGATGAAAATTCAATACCAAACTTATATATAAGGCTAAAGAAGAACCCGGCGTGACGATAATACGCTCTGGATCAACTTGAAGATCATAGAAATGCAAATAATGATTTGCGATTGCCTCACGCAGCTCAATCAAGCCCAAAGCAGAGCAATATTTTAAGGGCGCTTCCTCCGCTAAAATTTGCTGCAATGCTGTCTTCACCTCGGGCGGAGCACTAGCCATCGACTCACCAACTTCTAAATGATAAACAGCTTTACCTTGCTGCTCCATTTGTGCAGCATGTCGCATCATTTCCATCGTATAAAAAGGCGGCATGGTTAGGTGATCATTCGAATTTATCATTTTTAATTATGCTCCAGGTCCAGTCACTTCGAACAAACCCACGCTAGGATGAAATACATGACTTGTTTTATAATTTTTATGCTGTTCAGTCGCTGGATAAGGTATTGACATTGGTTCAGTAACAATGACTGCGCCCGCATCAATCAACTGCTGCAAAGTTTGCAAGATATTATTAGTATAAAAAGCGCCATGATAAATACTTGCGTCTTTATCCTGTAATACCCGATCAACAACACTTCCCAATCCAATCGGTTCAACCAACTCGACCACTTGACCACCTGGCGCACTTAACTTTGAGATCAACACATTAAATCTATCAATTTTCTGTCGGCGATATAACGCAGTATCAAAGCCAAGTATTGAAAAAATTTTCATACTTGCATCAGAATTTTTAGTGGCAAATGCTACATGGTCGAAACAACTATTCAGCATAGGAAACACTCGCATAATGATTAAATGGTATGCCACGATTATTAACATGCTTAACCGTATTTGCTGGCTCAAGATTTTTGCCTAGCACTTCAACAACACCATACCTATCTAATGAAAAACTAGCGCCAAACTCTTCCACATGGTTGGTATCAGGATATACTTTGACATTGCCTGGGACATAGCGTGCAACATAACCCATCCGCGTTAACACCTCGCTACTATTTGGCTTAGAAGCATGCAACAAGCGTGACTTAAAAATAACAAATTCACCCGGCCTCATTACCATTGGAATTGCCTTTGATTCATCAGCAGACCAACTTGGATCCATTTGCAATTCACGATAATCATAGCCATTAAATCCGCGTCGCACTCCGCCTTTTAATACATTATTGTTTTTTGTTGGATCAAATTTTAGACCTTTTGATTCATCATAATAAGACTGATCGTGCGTATTAGGAATAAACAATAAGCAACCAGTATGTAAAGAGGCTTCAGTAAATGCTGTCCATACATTAATACAGCCGTCTTGGTCATCGCGGTCGGGCCAAACAATTTGTGGTTCTCCAGATGCATGCGCAAAAGTATCCGCTTGATGCCAATCAGTGCCTTCAGCCCCGGGTTTTTTCGGAATAAATTCACTACGCCAACAAAGTATATCGTCGCCGATAATACTTTGCAGACGATCAACAATCTCTGGCCGACAAATATGCTGACTCAGGAATGGAATATCTAAATGCCGATCATAATTAGCAATAGCAGCTTCAAGCGACGCATCGTATGGCGCATACTCGCGATTAAAAAGCTCCGCCCGCACTTCACGCAAACTTTGTTTTGCTTCTTCTTCATCATACAATTTAAATGGTCCAATAAATCCATTCTGTTGAAATGACTTAAGCTCCTTCGCACTTAAATGAAAATTATTTTCAAAACTCATCATTCAATCTCCTTTAACACATTAGGAAAGACTGCATATTTTTCCTATCAATTTTGCCATTAATAGTCACTGGAAAATTGTCTTTTATTTCAATTTTGGCAGGCAAAGAGTAAGCGGGTAATTTAGCTTTTAAATATTCCAAAATAGTTGTCGCACTATCTTTGCAAAACGGGTACTGCTCTTTTGCTACTTTGACCAACGCTACAATTTGTTTAACCTTGTCACCATAAGCAAAGACGGCAACATCTTCGACAAAGTTTAATGACGATATCAGGCTTTCAATTTCCGCCAACTCCACACGAAAGCCACGTATTTTAATCTGATTATCAATTCTGCCTACAAAATCAAAATCTCCTGATGGCAACATCCTTGCCAAATCGCCCGTCCGATAAAAAACACCCGCACAAGGCAGCTGAGATATTTGAAGAAATTTATCAGCGGTCAGTGGCGCATTATTTAAATACCCTAAAGCAACACCTTGGCCAGCGGTATATAACTCACCAACCTCACCTACATTAACTGGTTGTAATTGCTCATCTAAAAGATATACGCTGGTATTTTTGATTGGCTTACCAATTGGCACCACATCTGGGACAGGTGTTTGTGAACTCATCACATAGCAAGTTGTAAAAACTGCATTTTCAGCTGGACCATAACCATTAATAATTTTTATTTGCTGATTTTTTTCAAAGCATCGCTTGACCGCACTGCTATGCATTACATCGCCGCCAACAACCAAATAACGTAACGCTGTAAGTTCATGTAAATTCATGGTTGAAAAAATATGAAACAAGCCAGTAGTTAAAAGAAGAATAGTAATACCTTCTTTTTTACACAAAGAAAATATTGCTAAAAGATCACCCAATCGATGTTCAGCAATTACCAAACGTGCACCGTTGAGCAGTGCCGCCCAAATTTCAAAAATTGCCGCATCAAAAGAGGTTGCGGAGTGAAATAAAACAGAGTCTGCCGATGATAGCTCTATATAGTTAGTGTCCACTAAAAGACGAATTAAAGCACGATGCGGCACCACAATTGCCTTTGGCTTACCCGTACTTCCTGATGTGTGCATGACATAAGCGGGGCAATCAGCATCGATAGGCAACCTTAAGTTTTTAAATACAATCTCCTCATTAAAGTCAACTTCACTTATGTTTATGGAATCAACCTTAAATGAGTTAAGTAAGTTATTCGTAATATTATGATAAAGAACTAGCTTTGCTTGAGATGACGCAATCATTAGCTCAATTTTTTGTGCTGGTAGATTAACATCAATTGGCATATAACAACACTGCAATTTTAACACAGCTAGTAATGAAGCAACCATCTCTAGAGATTTCTCACCAATGATCGCTATTACATCAAAAGGTTTTGCGCCCCTGCCTTTTAATATTATTGCCAGCTGATTTGCACGAGCATTTAATTGTGCATAAGTCCATCCACAACCACCCATAGTGACAGCCTGTTTATCTGGTGTATTTTTGGCAAAATATTCAAATCGACTAACAAGCGTTTCCATTTATAAACCCTTATCGACCCATTATTATTTTCTGCAGAAATTGCATCGTTGGGTTGCGTAAAAAATTTTCTAAACTAACCTCTACTTGAAAACTTTTCTGCAGCTCAACAATTAAATTAATCGCTGACAATGAATCACCGCCGCATTCAAAAAAATCCGCATCAAGAGAGTCAGTTTGAATAGTATACTTCCTCCAAAGAGAAATAATCGCCTGATCATTCAAATTCAAATTTGCAGTTTCAGTAACCATAAACCAACTCCCGTTTAATGCAGATATTTTTTATTACGCTGCTTTTTGTAAATATCCAGACCCTAATAAACTAGAATCTAATGTATCCCATAATTTTGCTAGCGAATCCAAAAAGTCTTTAGCACCTTCAAATAATAAATATTCATTTTCAGGCGAGGCTACCAACTGCACAGCATCGATAGCAGCACGTTCATGCATAGCTTCCGCACCAGCTTCACCCCAATGCTCTAACAAATAATGCATAGGCTCATCATCAATAGAAACATCATATAAATTAGAGTCAATTAAACAGTGCTTTTCACCTGGAATTAAATGCCTATTAGAAATAATCTCTAAAGCAATCGTTGTACCAAGATTCCTTATGACAACCTCACTATCTGATTGCTTGCGCCCATCAAAAACACCTCTTGCGACTTTATTTTGAATTAACAAGCCTGTTTCATGATTGTAACCAGGCAGACTGCCTAGCAGCTTATCCGATTTTTCTTTCAAATAAGCTTCAATCTTTTCTTGATCATAAAGGTCATCAAATACAGGCTGCTCACTCATTTTATTAATGATATAACCAGCCATAGTTGCCAACTCAACAGAATGCGACTCTTCACTTTCAGTGATTTCTTGCAGCAACTCACTTTCTTTCGACAAACCATGGGCAATGAGTGCATCAGGAAAAGCATGACCCGGGCGGGTTGAATCACAAAAACTTCTAATCTGATGAAACAACGTTGCCACTGTATCACGATCAGGATTGGCCGCAGCCCAATTTGAGAAAATTGGGTGCGTATAACAACGATGCTCTTTGATATAGTTAATAAG
>CAYXLV010000152.1:0-5340 GCA_964465995.1 uncultured Coxiellaceae bacterium
CGGTAAGAAAACAGGCGCAAAAAAGGCCAAAAAGAAATAAAAAAAATTCTGGATGAGGAGAGCTAATCATGGCCACGAAAAAAACATCTGCAACAAAAACTAATTTGCTAGAAGAAATTTTAGCCAAAGGTCGCTTTGCCAACGGCTCCGATTTAAATCATGAAGTGGCGGTTGCCATTATCCGTGAATATGTGAATCAGCTGGTTGATGAAGGCATGGAAATAAAATCCAATATTTCCAAAATGATCGAAGCGCAAATCATTAAAATTGACGAGCTGCTATCAGATCAAGTCACAGAGATTATGCATCACGAAGAGTTTCAAAAACTCGAATCCGCCTGGCGAGGCTTACATCACTTTGTGATGAACACCGAAACCAGTACCACCTTAAAAATCCGCGTGTTAAACGCTACCAAAACCGACATCCAAAAAGATCTAGAAAAAGCTGTTGAATTTGACCAAAGCCATTTATTCAAAATGATTTACGAGGAAGAGTACGGCACCTTTGGTGGTACGCCTTACGGCATGTTGTTGGGTGACTATGAATACGGACGTCATCCGGAAGATATTTCGCAGTTAACTTTACTGTCTAACATTGCCGCCGCATCGCATGCACCGTTTATCGCGGGTGCATCACCGCACTTGTTAGATATGGATGACTTTTCACAGCTGCCAAATCCGCGTGATTTAGCCAAAATCTTTGAAAGCACAGAGATGATTAAGTGGCGCAGCTTTCGAGATTCCGAAGACTCGCGTTATGTGGCCCTAGTATTACCGCACGTGTTATTACGCTTGCCTTATGGCCCAGATACTAAGCCAGTGGAAGAATTTGAGTTTGTGGAGCATATGAATGGCGAAGACCATAGCAACTACTTGTGGGGTAACGCTGCTTATGCACTCGGTGAACGAGCCACTGAAGCGTTTGCCAAATACAGTTGGTGTGCGGCAATCCGCGGTGTTGAAGGGGGTGGCTTAGTTGAAAACTTACCGATCTATAATTTCACTACTGACGATGGTGACCGCGTTGCCAAAGTCCCCACCGAAGTAGCCATCACTGACCGACGTGAGAAAGAGCTTAATGATTTAGGTTTAATCCCACTCTGTTATGAAAAAAACACCGACCGTTCAGCCTTTTTCGGCGCACATACCGCCAATAAACCCAAAGAATATTACGAAGATGATGCAACTGCTAATGCGTATTTATCCGCGCAATTGCAGTATATTTTCGCAGCATCCCGTTTTGCTCATTACATCAAAGCGATGGTGCGTGACAAGATTGGCTCGTTTGCGACGACTGAGGATATCAGTAGTTTCTTAAACAATTGGATTGTAAATTACGTGGTGTTAAACCAGGTTAGCGACTTTGAAATTAAGGCACGCAAACCACTCAACGAAGCACGTGTTGACGTGACCGCGGATCCCGCAAGACCTGGGCGTTACAAAGCCATTGTTTACTTGAAGCCGCACTTTCAACTCGATGAGTTAACGACATCGATTCGGTTGGTGGCTAATTTACCACCGCCTGCCGCAGCGGCTTAATAAAAGTAAGGACAGTATGAAGGATACATAAAGTGAAAATAGGACATGTAGTGAAGGAGAGGAATTTGTTATCAAGAGGTATTGGACATGACAACATTAGCACAAGCAAAACAAGTGATTCATCATGCTAATCGGAATAAAAATAAGGGTGGCAAGGAAGATATGCTGTTCATGGAGTTTGAAGGGGTAGAGGGATCAGGTTTAGGAGAGACCGCAGGCGATGTAGGGCCTGAGAAAGAACTAAAAAAGGAAGTAGAAGGAAAGTTTAGGATTTGGTTGCCACCCAGTTTTGAAGTCAAGCGCGCGTACGATTCTAATCGGCAGCGCTTAGGAGATATGCTGTTGTCAAACATCGATTTCTATTTTCGCTTTGATGCGCGAGTAGCCGATTTAAAAACCGTCTGCCAAGAAAAGGCAGCAACCTTTCATTTTCAAAAAGCGACGTTTTTCTCATATGTCTTGGATGGAAACACTTACCGTTGTGAAATTCAAGATGAATGGAAAAATGTGTTATCGATGCAATTTCATATTCTAGAAAACGGCCTAGGTGCCTGGGCCAATATGTATTCCAACAAAGTTTATTTTTCAGCAAAAAAAGACAGTGGTGGCAGTATTGAAAGCCATCTTTCAACCAGCAACAGGTTGGATTCATAACGAGGAGTTATTGATATGGTTAATCAAAATGGCAAAGATTTAAGTTACCAGGTTAATTCAAATGATGATAAGCCACGCTACGTTTTTTTGGTGATTGATAAACTTGATGAGGAAAAAGAATTATTAAAAGACGTCTTTACCCAGGTAGAAGACGCCGAAGGCAATGTCATTGAAACCGCTATCTTAGTAGAAAGCAAACCAACCTCAGTCACCACTTTTGATCGTATCGGTTATGGTGAATTTTATTGGTTATCAACCAAGCCAGGTTCACAAGCTTTGGTGCGATATTTATTAAACCTTATGCAAAACGGCGACACGCTTGGTGAAGTGGTGCAGTTGGTTTGTAAAGAGACTGATGAAAAAACCGGTGTATATAGTGTGATTGTGTCAGAAACTAAATTTTCTGATTGTCTTGTGCAAACGGTTGCTGAAAGTAAAGGCATGAATGGTGGTGACTTATCTGATAATCCCAGTGATGCCTTAGAAGATCAAATGGTGAGCCAGTTAACCTTACAGTTTAAAGCAATGCATACTGATTTATATGAGTATGATGCGAAAGGGGATTTAAAAGGGCCGCGCGAAGTGAATTACTATAATGCGCAAAGATAGTTTTTATTCTTAATAAAACTAAAAAAGGATACAAGCAGAGGAGTGCTGGCATATGGGAAAAGTTAGATTTGCCGAAAAAGTTCAGGAAAAAACCCTCACCACATCGACGATTGTTTTTGCAGTCTTGAAAGATAATGATGGAAATATTATTAAAGGGCCAGGCTTAGAGGGGCTTGAGGGAGCTAAAGGTCTAGATGAGGCTAAAGATGGATTTAGGTTGGTTAAAGATACACCACCATGGTTTAGTTGTGTGAGAAAAGGAGGTTCATCAGAGCAAAGCACAGATGAGGTCATGTTCACTGAGGTTATTTTTTTAGTTGGAAGATCAAGTGCAGAGTTAGCAACATTTGAAGACCAATTAAGCGAAGGTGAAATTACCGGTGAGAGTATTGTCTTTTATTATTATGAAAAAGATAGTACTAAGGATGGTTACACATTATCTTCTAAAACCACGTTAGAATTTTATAAAGTAACTAGTATAGAACGAGAGCGTAGGTCCAAAGACTCTCCTGTTTATATAAAAGTTTTATCGCAAGTCATGTATATCGAGGTTTTCATTAAAAATGGGAGTTTAACTTCAAGGTTTCAGTATATAGATTCAGCAAATCTAGAAAGCGAAACTGAATTGCAGAATTTAATTGAAGAAGTAACGGGACCTATCCCGCAAAGTAGTAGTATTGCCGCTTCTTTTAAAAATGATTTGCCACTTAACCCTAATCAAGATGTAAAGGATTTATTTGAAAAAAGCTTCTTTGATATTTTATTTGAAGATGAAAAGCGTAGGGATCGGTACTGTCCAAATGGGAAATATTTTCTATGGAAAGTACCTTCTAAATGGGCTAGTAATTTTAAACAAGCAGAAGAGCATGGGATTTCTGTTGAAGGTGCGTCCCCTAATGACTGCTTTTTTCAACTGGAGACGTTGTTTGCTGATCCCAGGAAGATAGAGGGTAGAGCGTCTTATCAAAAGCATGGTCAAGTTAGGAAAACCCTAGGTGGACATGCTATTCAAGCAGATCCTAGTACACCATTTTACGATATGGTTATGTTATCACGTAGTGGTTACACACCTATTCCGGCTATTGCGCCACTTATTTATGAGATTATGGGTAAAGGCTCTGAGTTGCCGGATTGGGAAGTTTGGGTGCTTGATCATTACAACAGTGCTCGAGCTGAATTTTCTAAGCTTTCTAAAAAAATTACATTTAAGAATTGTAGTATTTTTGAATTTTGCCCCAATTTGAGATCATTTCCAATTATGGTTTTTTCGGCTGATCAAATAAAAGAGGAAACAATTGAGTACAAGAAGGGAGCTAAGAAGGGGACGTTTGATCAAATTACGCACTGGTTTAAGAGAAAAAGTAAGTAAGAGAATGTAAATGCTAATAAACCAAGAGCAATATGCTAGTCATGCCAAAAATGGAAAATATACAGTGTTAACCTTCGAAAATATGGAAGGTTTTCATTTTGATAACTGTGAATTTATTTTCCAAAATAAAACTAAAAAAGGTTTGCTGATTAATCGTAAAAGTCAATTGCTTGATTTGTCAGGCAATGCAATACAGGTTAATAATACCAACCTTCGAAACCGACCAAAATATATTTGCAGTCGCTACCTTTTTGATTGCAAACCTGAAATAGAAGTCGCTTTAGCAGAATTTATTTTCCATAATTTTTATGCTCTGGGTGAAGTGCATGAGTACAATTTAGTCGGTGATCTCACTAAAGATATTGCTTTGCATCGAGTCGTTGAGCGCAAAATATTAAGCAGAGGCACTAGTATTCGTATTTTTCAGCGCGATTACGCGCTTTTTGAAAATGCTAAAAATAATTTTTATATGGATGGCTATTTGAATATGATTATCGATGCAGGAGCAATTCACATCGAAAAAATGGCTACGAATGGTGAAGGGACCTTTCAGGATAAATTAATAAACATGTAAGGAACAGTGGATGCGACTATTGGATAATATTGAGCTTGCAGAGATCGCAGAAGCGTTAACTAGCAAGCGCGCCACAACTGGTAATGGCCTGTTTAGTTATGCAGTTTTTCCTGATGTTCAAGGTCCAGGTGTATTATCAAACGTCAAATCACCAGAGCTTGAGTTTAAGGAAAATGGTTTTTATTTAGACTGGTTGATGTATCATTTCTTTTATCCAAATCCAAAAGTGCACTTTAGTTATGACATAAATACCAGCAGTGATACTCTGTCGTCTTTAGATTTTTCTGAGCTTTCAAGGAATGGTAATAAAATCATTTCGAATTGGGATATTTTTTTGAGAAACCATCCGGAAACAATTAACCTAACTCGGCAAGCACGTTTATCAGATGGAGATTATTTTGAATTTAATGATATCTATTTTTATGACTGTGCTTTAAAAAATGACGAGTATGTGCTGATACGTAAAATTGAATTACAAGATGCGCGAGTGATTTATTACCATGATTTTGAGGATATTTTATATTTACGAATCATCAGTGAGCGCTGTGACTTGATGGCAACGAGTGAAAAGGGAAATCTTGTGGCTACCTTTGATC
>CAYXLV010000153.1:0-5332 GCA_964465995.1 uncultured Coxiellaceae bacterium
ATAATAAATTTATTATAGGTGGTCGGGATTCGGAGTTTGTAAATATATTGGATTTTAATCCAAGCACGGATCGCATTTTTAATAAAACTGCAGCAAACCCTTTTCACCATTCAGGTTTGCTTGAGGCTATTGCAATCGATCAAGTTGAGCATCTTGTCTTTGCGGGGGTTGCTACAGATAATGCTATTAATATAGGCTCCCGCTATGCGCATGATGAGGGGTATAAAATTACGATTATTGCTGACGCTTGTGGTGCAAGTACGCTTGAAATGCATGAGGCATCAATCAATCTTCTTACTAAAATCGTCAATACGATCACTAATACGGATGATTTTATAAGAAATCTAAAAGCCTAGAGAAGAAACTTAGGCTTTTTTAGTTTTTATAAAGAAACTTGTGATCAAAAGAATTAACCCCATTATGATAGTCGGTAGTGGTATCCATATCCCAGCAATAATACCGCCAACCGCGGCTGAAGTTGCTTCGCCAAGTACTAGCAATGCTTGATTATTACCAAGGACTTGTCCTTGTTCGTTAGCATCTGCGGCTTCAGATAAGAGGGTGGTGCAAGTGGGTAGTGCCATGACAGTTGGGATAACGGCTAATCCATATGTTAGCCAAATCCAATTAAAGTGTGTGGGGATAATAATTAATGTTACTAGGATGCTGCCTGCTAAGAGTAAACCAATTAATAATTTTTCAGTTGTAAAGTTTTTTGCTAGTCTTCCGAGAATAAAAAGATTGGCTAAAAAGCAAATAAAAGAAACAAATGAGATCAAGAAGGTATATGTATGTAGTGTTGGTTGCCATTCATCAACGACATACAATGGGACAACTCGGTATAGGCCTTGAATAGCAAAGAAAATAAAAAAATTGATTGCGTATAGTTTATAAAGGCTAGGTTTGTTTGCAATTGATTTAATCGCGTTTAAAGATTTTAGTAGGCTAATAGATGATTGTTTTTTTGGGATGAACGTATCGTTGAAGCTATAAAGCAGCCAAACAGCAATCAAAAAAACTGCAAATGCTATAAACCAGAAAGGAGCGCTATAACCTAACAGGCTGCCAGTTGTTCCTCCCAATAAGGGGCCGGTTATATAGCCTAAGCTGCAAGCAGAGTATGCATAGCCAATAAGTTTGGTTTTTTGTAATTTGTCTTGTGCACGATCGGCAATAATTGATTGTGAGATTGCCATATTGGATTCGCATAACCCGGTAAAGAATGAGCTAATAAATAGAAAGATAATATTATGAAAAGTAATACTGACTGCCATGGCAATAAAGCCAAATAAACACGCGAATAAACTCATTACCAAAACTTTTTTCCGACCAAAGTGATCGGATAGATTGCCTATGACGGGTGAGCCGAAAAACTGACCCAGTGGGTACATGGCTAGTAACAGCCCAGATAATGTGGCACGAGTAGAGCTTAAAGTATCTGCTGGAAGTAGTAAGAAATTTTTGTCCATAAGCATGGGAATAAAAATAGCAATGGTTAAGGCATAACCCATAAAGCCAAGAATAATAACGGCGTAGAGTGGTAAAAACTGTTTTATTTTTTGCATTATTGCTGCCTTAAGTTGCATTTAAAAGTCTCGATATTTGGAGTACCCCGGATCTTTTAGAATTGAAATAAATTTTCCATGTTTTTATGGCATATTAATATTTTTTCTTCTTCTGTAAAATGTGGATAATCAAAAAATGATTTAATTTGTTTATTGACCCCGTCTTCGGAAACAAAAGGATAGTCAGTGCCAATTAAGATATTGCTGATTGAGGCAAAATTTCTCAGGCAATCCAATGTATTTGCTGAAGTTGACATGGCAGTGTCGTAGTAAAGATTTTTTAAATAGTATTCAGCACCTTTGGGTATATTTTCTTTAAGTGAAGGCATTAGTGTTTCATATAAGCTGATTCTTCCGGCAATGTAAGGTATGGTTCCGCCAGCGTGAGGTATGATAAATTTTATGCGGTCATATTTCTCGAATATTCCGTTAAATAGCATTTGTATTACAGTTCGAGTGCTATCACAAATAAATTCATACATCGATGCAGGTAAAAAATTAATTTCAGTCCCGCAAGGGCAGGGGATGGTTGGGTGGATAAACACAGCTGTGTGGCGTTTGTTTAGCTCTTTAAATATTTCTGCAAAAGTTCTATTGCCAAGTAAGGTTCCTTGGTAGTTTGAAAGAAGGGTGACTCCCTTTAGTTTCAGTGTATCTAGCGCATAAATAATTTCTTCGATTGATTCATCTATATGTGGCATTGGTAAAGTTGCAAAGCCGCCAAATATTTTGGGATATTTATTGGATAATTCTGCAGCATATTCATTGCATTGCCGCGCTAATTGTGAAGAAATCTTGACATCGCCAATGCAGGTGGCTGGTGTCGATATTGATGTTATCGCTGATTGTATATTTAATCGATCCATGAGTTTTCTTGAGGTGTCTACTGACCACTCAGGTAGGCTAATGTTGTATTGCTTCGGAATGCCTGCTTTTATAAGTGCGTCTCGATAAAATGAAGGTAGAATATGGTGATGAGTATCAATTAATTTAATCATTTTTAATCCTTACTTTTTTTATGAGCTACGGTAATTTTTAGTGTGTTTTCTTAAATAGCTTTAAAGTATTTGCCCAATTGCCCGCTGTAATCATTATTAATAGGTGCTATCAAGGTCTTGGTTCCTTTAATGCTTCCCAATTTTATATATCGAATCTTAGGATTATCAATCGTACGATAATAAACGGCGCTTAATCCATTAGAATTAATGCCGCCGATACTGGCTTTTAATTGGCGGCTATGCGGTTCGGTAACATCAAAAGTGATGCTGGGATATTTCGATGTCCATGCTACTGCGTGACCTTTTTGCTTTATTAAAGGTGAGCTACGCTTGATGCCGGCGGGGTGAATGAGCATATAGCCATGTCGATTGCCCCAATCAAAGTTTTGACCGACTATATAGTCATGGTGGTAATGGATGGTGAATATGGTGCAGGCGTTGATGGTAATAGTGTAAAAGAAAGTGAGAAAGATGATGAAAATATAAGAGGCTTTGTTTTTAATCATAATCATTTCTCTAAGTACTGTTAGCTTTATTGAGCTGATTTTGTTAGTCGCGATAGTAAAGAATTATATGATAGTGAGGTCAAAAGTAAACCATTGTTTAGGCTTTTAGGTAGGGGGGTTAATCTCTTTCCTGATGGAGGTGTATGCCTACAGCAGTGCACTCAATAGTGGGCCTCAGTCACTTTAATAAAGTTACCAGCAACACTTAGGATTATGTATTACGCAGTACCCATGGCTATGAAAGAAATGATGTTTACACCCAAACAGTTCTGGTTTGCTTTTGAGTATTTTATTTGAATCTAAGTAGCTGCTTAGCTTGGAGCCTAATTCGATGCACTGTTTTGATGGTTTTGTTGAGGCATTAATTAGTAAGCGCTTATTACCAATATCTTCAATCATCGGACAATTTTTTGTTAGTATGACTTTTAAAGCGGGTGGTAATGGTTTTTTTAGTTCGTAAGAGACATAGCCTGTATTGTTTTGTGCTGCTTGTACGGTATTCATAATGAAAAGTGAAGCAATTAGAATTAGAAGTAGATTGAAATATTTCATGACGCTGGCTCCTTTAAAGTATTATTACTTGCTGATAATTATACAACATAATGCTGTGTGTACGCGAACCTTGTGAATTGGAAGAATTGTCGAAATTTTTATCGGAATCTCTGAAAAAAAGTCAATCAGGAGCAAAGAAACAGGTGGGAGTTTGGAAAATAATGTAGTTCATTATAAAGCATTAGCTTAATCCTTTTCTTGGATTAAAGATTATTTGGACGAAATGCAATTAGCTGTGCTAGCATTCGCGGGATACAATATTGGGAGAACTACAATGAAACGTATATTATTAACGCTGCTATTACTATTTGGTTTGATAACGATTGCACAGGCCAGCTATCTCGTAGTGATGAAGTCAAGCAATGGTATAAAGGATGTGCCTGCTGCAGCTTTTTCTTTTAGGATTAATGGAGGCAAATGGCGTCAAGTATCAGCAGGTAAAACTGTTTACCAAAGATCTAGTAAGCCAATTAATAATGTGGAAGTGAAATTTGGCTTCACCCCAGCTAATAATGCAATTTTTCCTTCGTGTCATAAAATAATTCCAGTTGGTCAGCCTGATTCAGCAACATCTGCTGGTCCAGGTCGGGGGGATACTTATCCGGTTTATACGTCTTGGGGGCCGATTCAGGCAAACTTATCAAATGTTAAAGATCATAAAGTTGTTACTTTTACTTTGATTGGTCTTGGTAATAGTTATTGTAATGGTTCTGCATCAGATTGCGTACTTTATGACTGTTGGTCTGCTTGATATTGGAGAGTTTAATGTAAACCAATTTGCTGAGTTATAAATCTATTATTGTGGGCGATTAAAGGATGAATGATAACACCATTGAACAGGTGCTGATATTAAGCAAGCGTTATAGTAATGATAGTCAGTTGCTTTATAAAGCCGCTTTGGAAGCTGGTTGGAAAACCTGGCGATTTACATCGGAAGAAATACCTGAGTGGGTGTTTAAAGCTTGTGTTTCGATATACTGTGAAACAGCAATTGCTGAATATTTGGCGGCTAAGTTAAATATCAGTTTATATAATCCGCCAGATGATATTTTAACGAGACTTCCGGTTGAATTGGTAAAGCGAAAAATTCAATTTGTGCTTTATGAAAATTTTGAATTTCCTGAATATAAAAGTTTTATTAAACCGGCTGATTATAAGTATTTCCCCGCAGGAATTTATACAACGAAAGAAGAAATTCCAGGTGTTAAGCATTGCCAGCCAGATGATCCTATTTTAATTAGTGAAGTTGTTAAGTTTGTTGATGAGTATCGATTGTTTGTGCTGAATAATAAAATTGTTACTGGGTCTCCTTATGTGATGGAAGGTGTTTATGTTGGCGATGATGCGGTGCATTATTCATTGCCAGATTCATTGATTAAATTTGCTGATCAGGTGGTTGGCTTTGCTAAAGATGAGTTGTTGCATGCTTATGTGCTTGATATCGGTAAGCTCGATACGGGTGAGTATGCGGTGATTGAGTTTAATCCGGCGTGGGGCAGTGGTGTTTATGGTGCTGATCCTGCTGGGGTGTTACAGTGTGTGGCTGGGTCGTGTTTGCGCAATGTTACGCAGCCGTGTGTTGGTGATTAGTGTTGGTGGTGTTTTAAAATTTGTATTTTGGCGCTTGGTTTTAAGATGTGTTCGTTTAATTGATTTAGTGTAGAATTATTTATGCTGAATGTTTTGGTTTAAAAGTGTTTGGTGTGATTGT
>CAYXLV010000154.1:0-5299 GCA_964465995.1 uncultured Coxiellaceae bacterium
TTGAAAAACTGGTGGGCCCACAAGGACTTGAACCTTGGACCAAGGGATTATGAGTCCCCTGCTCTAACCAACTGAGCTATGGGCCCGAATAAACGGAGTGAGCATCCTTACTAAAAAAAACAACAACCATCCTAAGTCATCATTATCACGCACGCATCATAAACCGAAGCACTAACTATTTCCACCAGAGCCACTATCACCACCACCTGACGAGGAGGTATTAGCTTCATCAGTTTCTAAAAAGCTATGCAGCTTCTCAGCACGACTCGGATGACGTAATTTACGCAGTGCTTTTGCTTCAATCTGACGAATACGTTCACGTGTTACATCAAACTGCTTGCCAACTTCTTCAAGCGTATGATCAGTATTCATATCAATACCAAAGCGCATGCGCAGTACTTTCGCTTCACGCGGCGTTAATGTCGCTAAAATTTCTTGCGTTGCTTCGCTTAAACCAGAGTTTGTCGCAAAATCAACGGGCGATTCCATATTAACATCTTCAATAAAATCACCTAAGTTAGAATCTTCATCTTCACCAATCGGTGTTTCCATAGAAATTGGCTCTTTAGCAATCTTTAACACCTTGCGAACTTTGTCTTCAGGCATATCCATTCGCTTACCCAATTCCTCAGGTGTCGGCTCTTGGCCAGTTTCTTGCAGAATTTGTCTGGAAATACGATTTAACTTATTAATCGTTTCAATCATATGCACAGGAATACGAATCGTGCGTGCTTGGTCAGCGATCGAGCGGGTAATGGCTTGGCGAATCCACCACGTGGCGTAAGTTGAGAACTTATAACCGCGGCGATATTCAAATTTATCAACGGCTTTCATCAAACCAATATTACCTTCCTGAATAAGATCCAAAAATTGTAACCCACGGTTAGTGTATTTTTTCGCGATCGAAATAACCAAGCGTAAATTCGCTTCAATCATTTCTTTTTTAGCGCGACGTGATTTTGCTTCACCAATCGAAGCGCGACGATTAATTTCTTTAATCTCATGAATCGATAAATCACAACGCTCTTCCAATGCAAGCAAGCGTCTTTGCGCACGCGTAATATCTTTACGATAAAATTCCAGCTTTTTCGCTTGTTCTGGATGGTCCTTTATATAGTTATCCAACCAATCTAAATTCGTTTCATTGTGTGGAAAAGAGTGAATAAAATGTTTACGCGGAGTGCGGGCTTTATTAACGGCTAGTCTTAAAATCAAACGCTCTTGTTCGCGGGTCTCGCGTAACAAATTTCGTAACTTCATCGTTTGGCGTACAAATTGTTTGATCGCTAATTTAAAACGTGAAAAATGCTCCGCTAATTTCTTTTCATGTTTAATAGTATTGTCATTTTTCTTGCCGTGCTTCTTAACAGAATTTAAATAACGCTGTTGTAATTTTGCAAGCAGATCAATTTGTTCGCCGGTATAAATAGGATCAGGGCCAGTATCGGCAAATTCATCATCACTACTATCATCATCGCCATCACTATCATCTTCATCATCCGCATCATCTTTACTTTTAGCGTCTGCTTTCGCTTTCGTAGCTTCTGGTGGTTTGGCTGGTTGCGTTTCAACTTCATCATCAAAAAAGCCAGTAATTAAATCGCTAATTCGGCCTTCATTTTCAATTAACTTTGCATAGTCCGCTAAAAAAGAATCGACGATTTGTGGATAATGGACGAGGGCACCCATGACTTGGCGAATACCGTCTTCAATACGTTTGGCAATAACAATCTCACCTTCACGCGTTAATAACTCAACGCTACCCATTTCACGCATATACATACGCACAGGATCAGTGGTGCGAGTTTCGGTTGCGATCACTTCAACAATAGCGTCGCTGATTTCATCGTCAGACGTGCTGTCTTCACTTAATAATGCTAATTCATTTTCGTCCGGGCGGACTTCGAAAACTTTAATACCGATACCGTTTAAGCGGTCAATGATGCGTTCCATTTCGTTGGAATCGATGAGATCGTTAGGCAATAAACTTAATAGATCTTCGTGTGTTAAATAACCTTGTTCTGATGCTTTTTCTTTTAATGCGTCAAAGCCAGTCGGTTGTTGGGATGCCATTGAGTTATTACCTCTTCGATTTTAAAAACCCGATATTTTAACCTGTTGTGTGTAGTGAATCCAGTGCGGGATACCAGCTGTATATTTACTAAACAAACCACAAGTGCGCTGCATAAAAAAGAAACATTTATTGCGAAGATTCCACTTGATGCTTCTTAGCAAGCAATTCACGCAGCAGATTTTTTTCCATTTCGGACAGTTCGGTCGCTCTGGCCTTTTGAATCAAATCTTGCGCTTGCTGTGCCTCAGCCTGTTGGCGCAATCGCGATAGCGCGCCCAGCAATTCAGTATGAATACCCGCTGTTGGAATAGGGAGTTCAGTTGCCGCCAGCCTCGCCAACACCGCTTGATCCTCAGGCTCGTCCCAATACGCTAGCAACCCACCTGTAGACGTTGCTTCATTCGTTTGCAATAGCTCAATCAACTTCAACAACAAGTCACGATGCGTATCACGAAAATGCTGCAGATAACTAAAATCAAACTCACGAATGCTTTTGGAAAACTCGGGGTATTGCAGCAAAATAGCAATCGCAATTTGCAATGGTGTTAACAAGCGTGAAGCTGTTTTACGCCGCGGTGGTGAATGTGAATATTTTTCCTGAGGCGCATGAGTAGCCGTATCTGGCAAATCAATTTGCAATAAATCACTTAAACGTTTTTGTAATAATTGTTGATAAATACCACTTGGCATTTTTTCTAAATAACTCAATGCTTCTTTAGCAAATTGAGCTTTCTGTGCAGCACTATTTAACGGCGTATTTTTATAAAGCTCACTAAAAAAGAAATCCGCTAATGGTTTGGCTTGTTGAATTTTATCTTCAAACGCATTAGGCCCTATTTTTTGCACTAAACTATCAGGGTCTTCACCTTGCGGTAAAAATAAAAAGCGAATATCAATTCCATCGCGCAGCGTCGGCAAGCTAATGGTTAATGCTTTCCAAGCAGCTTGGCGACCAGCATTATCACCATCAAAACAAAAAATAATATTATTGGTATAACGAAATAATTTTTGTAAATGCTTAGCATTAATCGCAGTCCCAAGCGTTGCTGCAGCAAAGTGCAAACGATGCTGCGCCAACATAATCACATCCATATAACCTTCAACCACCAGGATTTTAGTCAACTTGCGATTTTTTTGCAGTGCTTCATACAAACCATAAAGCTCATTACTCTTATGAAACACAGGTGTTTCTGGTGAATTCATATATTTCGGTTGGTCATCGCCCATCGTACGTCCACCAAATGCAATCACCCGGCCACGCGTATCACGAATAGGAAACATAATTCGATGCCGAAACCGATCAAAGCTTTTATGCGCGTCTTTTTCAATAATCAAACCATTGCGAATCAATAAATCTTTATCATTAGAATTTTCTTCAATCAACGTTTCTAAATTTTGCCAACCGCTTGGCGCAAAACCAATACGAAAAAACTTGGCAACTTGACCGGTTAAACCACGCGTTTTTAAATATTGAATCGCTGGTTGATGTTCGCGTAATTGTTGTTCGTAATATTGTGTCGTTCGCTCAAGGAGAGGATAAAAATCATCATACGACGTAGTTGGTTTACTCCCATTTTCATAGGGTATTTCCAGCCCAAGCTGTGATGCTAAATATTCAATCGCATCAACAAATTCCATTTTGTCATACGCCATTAAAAACCCAATCGCATTACCATGTGCGCTGCAACCAAAGCAGTAATAAAATTGTTTTTGTGGATTAACGGAAAAAGAAGGGGTTTTTTCGGTATGAAAAGGACAGCAAGCGAGATAATTATTGCCGCGTTTGGTAAGAGTGACGCGGGCTTGCACAATTTCAACAATATCAGTACGTGCTATAACATCTTGAATAAACGGTTTGGGAATAAAGCCTTTCATGCAGGTTAGGATACAGAGTTTGTAATCCGTTAGCTAGAGTGCTTTTAGCATTAATAATGCTTTGACTTTTGCGCTGACCAGACCCATATCCGCTTTGCCTTCTAGCTGGCTTTTTAGCTGGCCCATCACCTTACCCATATCTTGCATGCCACTGGCACCGCTGGCGCTAATAGCAGCTTGCACTGCTTGTTCAATTTCAGCTTCAGATAATTGTTCGGGTAGATAATCGACTAAGACATCAATTTCTTGAATTTCTTTGTCGGCCAATTCAGCGCGGTTGGCATCTTGGTATTGTTTAACGGAGTCACGGCGTTGCTTAATCATTTTATTAATAACACCAATAACAGCAGTGTCATCTAAAGTAATTTTGTCGTCGATTTCGCGTTGTTTAATGGCTGCTAACAGCATGCGAATGGTACCGAGTTTAACGGTATCTTTCGCACGCATAGCATTTTTCATATCATCTTGAATTGTAGACTTTAAGTCCGTCATTAGAGAGGGTCCTTAATAGCGTGTACGTTCACGCTCTAGTGCTTCACGTTCTTTTTGCAACTTCTTCGCGTAACGTTTAACAGCAGCTGCACGTTTGCGTTTACGTTTGGCAGTTGGCTTTTCGTAGTATTCTAGCTGGCGTAGCTTGGTAGGAATACCAGCTTTTTCACACGCGCGCTTGAAACGACGAATTGCTACATCAAAAGAACCACCGGTCTCAGGAATGTTCACTTGCGGCATTTAAATTTCACCTTCCTTATCAGGGATTTAATTAGTTAAGAATTGATCAAAGACGGCAATCATAATGGTTTTCATTGGCTTTTGCAATTTTAATTATGATTAATGGCTGGTGAAAAAATGTGCATTTCGGCGCAAAGTAACAGGGTAGGTTGTTGCTCTTAAGACATTGCCCGTTTGGCTTTTTGAGTTAGTGATTTAATGGTTGAACCTTGAACAATGACGGCAAAGGCAACCACGCCGTACGTCATCGCCAGTATAAAATTTCGATAGTCACTTGGCGGCATTGATAAAGCAAGTGCCACGGCTAAGCCACCACGTAAGCCACCCCAAGTCAAAATCGCAATGGCATAAGGGTCTTTATTGCGTTTAAGTTGAATCAATTTCATCGGAATTGCTACTGTCACTAAACGTACTAATAACACCAGCGGAATCACACAAAACACCGCAATTAACTCAATATGAGTCGCCTGTATGGTCAGTAGCTCAAAACCAATTAGCAAAAACAAAACCGCATTCAGCATTTCATCAACCACTTCCCAAAAGAGATCCAAAATCTCACGAGTATGTTCCGCAAAAGAACCACGGCGCGCTTTATTACCAACAAAAATACCAGCAACA
>CAYXLV010000155.1:0-5293 GCA_964465995.1 uncultured Coxiellaceae bacterium
GAACACTTTACGGTGGTATCGGTCAAGCTGGTGTTATCTGGTTTTTCCCAAGCCATTGGTTCATTGATGCTTCTTACACTTACGCAAGAACAGCTAGAAAACGTTACACTGACGTTTTTGCTAACGGAAACTTAACTCGTAACATAGCTGTTGTTAACCAAGAGTTCATTGTAACGATAAACCGACAATTCGCCCTATAATTCCACGGCGATAACTCTTATCGGCGCATTGCTTCTAGTAATGCGCAGATTTTTTTTGCCTTGAAAAAAATCCCTGATCTTCATTCATTCAGCGCTTTCCACAAAAAAATGACCGAACAGATGACCAGCTCTGTTGAGAACTGAGTCATATTCATGTAGTTTTACATGTAGATTTTTTAGCCAAGGTAACCTATCCATGTCCAGCATCTTAAATTTAATCAACAGCGGATTACTCAGCTTGGGGATCAGTCCAAGCTATGTTTTAGGATTAAGTATTTTTATCGCCATAATGGCAATCGGGGTAGTCAGTTGGCTTGCAAACTATATCGCTAAACACTATCTCGTCAAACTAATGGGCATTGTCGCTAACAAACTTGACTCCAATTGGGGCCAATACCTTGATCAGTTCCGCGTATTTCAGCGCTTATCTCACCTAGCACCCGCCTTAATCATCTACTATTCCGTCCCCATTTTTAACCTTCAAGGCACTGACGCTATTGCCAACTTCCTACGCATGGTCTCAGTCATTTATATGATCCTAATCACTGCATTCACGCTGAGCGCCTTTCTCAGCTCATTTGCGACGGTGTATCGCTACCTCAGAGTCAGCCAAAACCATCCGGTTAAAAGCTACGTCCAGGTCGCGAAAATTATTATATTTGCCATTAGCAGCATCCTCGTCTTTTCCATTATTTTGAATAAATCACCCACCGCACTACTCACCGGCTTGGGCGCATTAACCGCCGTACTAATGTTAGTCTTCAAAGACTCCATCCTGGGATTTGTCGCTAGTATCCAAAACGCATCCTATGACATGGTCCGTGTAGGTGACTGGATTGAAATGCCAAAATACGGTGCCGATGGCGACGTTATTGATATGTCACTCAACACCATCAAAATACAAAACTTTGATAAAACCATCGTCAGTATCCCGACCCATGCACTCATGAACGAAGGCATTAAAAACTGGCGCGGCATGAGCGAATCCGGCGGACGCCGAATCAAACGCTCGATCTACATCGATATCAACAGCATCCAATTTTGCCCAGATGACCTACTAAAGAAAATTGAACAAATCCAATATATGGATGAATACATCCAACAAAAACAACAAGAAATCCTCTCTCATAACACCAACCTCGGCATCGACCGCACCCTGCCATGCAACGGCAGACAACTCACCAACGTTGGTTGCTTCCGCGCCTACTGCGAACAATACTTACGCCGCCACCCCAACATCCACACTGGCATGACCTTCTTGATTCGCCAACTACAACCCACCGAAAAAGGCCTACCGCTAGAACTATACCTTTTCACCAACGACACCCAGTGGGCCAATTACGAAGCAATCCAAGCAGATATCTTTGATCACTTACTGGCTATCATCCCCGAGTTTGAGCTAAAAGTTTTCCAAAATATCAGCAACCAAAATATATCCGTGCAACTCACGCAAGATGCCTTAAGCGCCATCAGCGGTGAGCCCGCCAATAACCCTATCAAATACCCAAACTAATACTTTGGACAAGCCAAAAGCTTTAGCAAATACGATTGCAACCAAGCTTTTGGCGCCCAAGGCCAACCGCCTTGAATAAACCCCACATGTCCACCACGCTGGCTCAGCTTAAAATCAATACTCGGCGATAACTCTGCCAGCGCAGGCACCGTATCACGCGGCACAAACGGATCATCAAGCGCATGAATAATCGTCGTTGAGTGCCGAATATCCCTCAACCGATCCCGCACACTCGCAAATGCATAATACGCATCGGCCGAAGCAAACCCATACGTCGGCGCCGTCACCCGCTCATCAAACTGGCGCAATGTCTTAATCGCTCGTAACGCCACCGCCCCCACCGGAAAATCCAACCCCATCGATAACTTCTGCAACGACTTCGCTTTCATCGATTTCAACAACGAACGCTGATAAAACACTGGCAAACAATCCGCCGACCGCCCCAACAGATACGGCGTCGACACTGCAATCGCATGCGCAATCGGCGCCTGCGGATTGCTCGCCAAATACTGCAACAAAATATTACCGCCCAGAGAAAACCCAAGCGCATAAAAAGCTTGCCCTGGAAAACGCTGCTGCAACAACGCCACCAAATACGCAAAATCTTTCGTCTCCCCACCGTTATAACTTTCCGCCAAACGATTCATCCGCCCGCTACACGTCCGATAATGCAGCACCGCCACCTGCCAGCCCAGAGCAACCAACTCATCTAACATCAACTGAATATAATGCGAACGCCAAGAACCTTCTAAACCATGCAATAAAATAATAATCGGCTGCTGCTGCTCACCAAACCAAGCCACATCCACAAAGTCATCATCCGGCAAACGAACCTCTTCCCAACGCGGCACCACCCGAGCACGCCCACGCACTGCAGTTGCATAACACGATTGTAAATGCGGATTTCTCAACCACCACGGCGCCCAAAAATCAGTATCACTAGTCATTCTTTTTATTAAGCGCAGCAATTTTCGCCGGTGATTTTGCTAATAGAAAAGTTAAGACACCTGTCGCACAGGCTAACATAGATCCCAATAAAACCCCTTTGCGCGCCAAATCTTCATAAGACGTCCCACTAAACGCCAGCGCACTAAAAAACAAACTCATCGTAAAACCAATCCCAGTCAACGCTGCAACCCCAAACAAATGCGACCAACTGGTATTAGCCGGCAACCGCACCCGCGTCAACTTAATCAATAAATAACAACAAGCAAATATCCCCAACGCTTTCCCTAACCACAAGCCAAACACCACGCCCATCGGCACAGAAGAAAGCAAACGCTCCCAAGGAAAATCAATAAAATTAATCCCACCATTCACAAAAACAAAAAACGGCAACACAAAATAAGCGACCCACGGATGCAATGCCTTCTCAACACGCCGCACCGGTGAAACACCTCGCGCATCTTTTTTCAACGGAATCGCCAAACCAACAATCACACCACCCAGCGTCGCATGCACACCCGACTTCAGCACACACGCCCAAATAAACAAACCCAACAACACATACGGCGTAATCTTATAAACATTAAAATAATTCAACAGCAGCAACACCAAAATACCCAACGACGCCAACACCAACGACAACCAAGACAACTTCGGCGTATAAAACGCTGCAATAATAATCACCGCCAAAATATCATCAACAATCGACAACGCCACCAACGTTGCTTTCAAACTACTCGGCACCCGCCGCCCCAGCAACGAAATCACCCCCAGCACAAAAGCAATATCCGTCGTCGTTGGAATCGGCCAACCCTTTAAACCACCATCGGGATGGTTATAATTCAACCCAAAATAAATCAATGCTGGAAAAACAATCCCACCCAAAGCGCCTACCAGCGGCAACGACAATTGCGAAACATCCGCCAACTCGCCTTCCATAATTTCGCGCTTAATTTCCAAAGCCAGCAACATAAAAAAGATCGCCATCAAACCTTCGTTCACCCAAAGCAGCATCGGCTTCTCAACCGCAAAGCCACCAATGCGCAAATGAATCGGCGTATTAATAAAAGCATCATAAATTTTATCCAGCGGCGTATTAGCGATCAGCAACGCAAACAACAGCATGATAATAAGGAGCAAACCACTAGCGGCTTCAAGACGAATAAATTTTTGAATCTGGCGGGTTAACATGCTGGCAAGGATACCGAATTTTACTAAGCAGTGCTAGGCAACAAAGCCACTACAACACTTGCTGCAAAGCTTGCCAGGTTTCAGCCTTTAATGCTGGGATATCGATAAATTGCGCCAACGCATGCGACTCAATCAGCACACCATTTTGCTGAGCTATCAATACCGCATAAGCGCGGCTCACCTTAGCGCCCATCAAAATCACAAATGAAGCCTGTTGCCCCTCAATATCCATGACCGTCTCACAATAATGCTCTTTAAAAGAAAACCGAATCGCTTTAATAATCGAATGAGCCAATTGCTGCTCCTGCTGGCGCCTATTTAAATCCAAATCACACGACGCTAACAAAATCCCCATCCGTTCGGCTTGCTGCAACTCAAAAACCCAATGCGAACAAACTGCAGCATCAACCACAGTCCCTTGGCCACGCAACACCCACTGCTTAATCCCCATGCTCTCCAAATAGTAAGCCTGCTTATTGTGCATAAATACCCTCGCAAAAATTTACCGGATAGTACCACAGCCCCAAAAACCCTTCCAAGCCTCACCTCTTCCGACTCCATGGCAAATCCGTTAGGATATAGTCAGTAAAATCAACCCATTCAAGGAAGGCTGCATGCAAACCATACTCGTGCTTGGCGCCGGGAAAATAGGCACAGTCATTGCCCATATCCTCGCCTGCAGCGGCCAGTACCAAGTCTTCCTCGCCGACGCCGCTATCAACCATCATCTACCCGAAGCACTCTCCAACGCCATAAGCCACATCGTGCTAGATGTCACCGACGAACAAGCCGCCGCCAGCTTTATCAAAAAGAACAACATCAAAGCACTAGTATCTTGCCTACCCTACTTCTTAAACAAAACCGTCGCCAAAATTGCTGCCACCAACCAAGTACACTATTTTGATTTAACCGAAGACACCGCCACCGCCGAATACATCACCGAACTCGCCCGCGACACCAACACGTGCTTCGTCCCCCAATGCGGTCTCGCTCCTGGCATCATCAACATCATCGCCAGCGATTTAATGCAACACTTCAAAGAGCTCGATAGCGTCAAACTACGCTGCGGCGCCCTCCCAGTCACCACCAGCAACGCCCTACGCTACTCACTCACTTGGTCCGTCGACGGCTTAATCAATGAATACGGCAACCCATGCCAAGCCATTGCCAACCGTGAAACCGTGATGGTGTCGCCGCTTACTGATCTCGAAGAGCTTCAAATCGATGGTCTCAACTATGAAGCCTTCAACACCTCCGGTGGCCTGGGCACCCTAGCCGAAACCTACGCCGGCAAGCTCAACAACCTCAACTACAAATCCATCCGCTACCCCGGCCACTGCGAAAAAATGCGCTTCCTCATGACAGATTTAAAACTCAATCAAGACCGTGACACCCTACGCCGCGTACTGCTTGATGCCATCCCCTACACGAATGAGGATGTGGT
>CAYXLV010000156.1:0-5228 GCA_964465995.1 uncultured Coxiellaceae bacterium
ATATGATCCATGGTGCCGCTGGGTGCAATCACATCAGCACCAGCTTTCGCCAAACTGACCGCTTGCTCAGCGAGTAAAGCTAAGGTGGGGTCGTTGCTGACATCCCATTGACCGCGGTGGTTTTTGGCAATAACGCCACAATGGCCGTGATCGGTGTATTCACATAAACATAAATCGGCGATAACGAGTAAGTCGGGGTGGATGGATTTTATTTCGCGGATGGCTTGTTGCACGATGCCGTTGGATTGTAGAGCTGCGCTGCCAGTTGCATCTTTGTATTCTGGAATGCCAAATAGCATCACAGCAGGAATATTCAATTGGGCAATGGATTGAATCTCAGGGCGCAGTTGATCAACGCTGTATTGAAAATGCCCCACTAAGGAACTGATTGGGTTTTTGATGCCTTGCCCAGCTTTGATAAATAACGGTAGGACAACATCATTCACACTCAGATGGGTTTCTCGCACCAAATCCCGCAAGCGCGGATGCTGGCGCAAACGGCGCATTCGCACGGGTGTCTCGTTATGCTGATCTGCAATTAAGGCCATATACCGTCCAAGACTGTCGTTCAGGTTTTGCGCATCATACTATGAACATCTGCAGTATTCAAAGAGAAGCCAATGCCATGTTTTTTAGACAGAATTTAAACAACGGATAACGTTTTTACGGAAATAACAACCCGAGAAATCGAACGGTTCGACGGGATTGTACATCACAATAATATTGCCTTCGGTGGTGTAATAAGTACAAATCACGCCGCCATTTTTGCGGTTAATGCTCATAATTTTGCGGCGACGTAATAAAAGTGGACTGTGTGAACACACATCTTGAAAACCATATAGGGGAATCGGGCGGGGCCAGCGACGGTCTGGCAAAAGTAATCCGGAATAGCGGTAAAGAGACTGGTGACGATCCCAAGGACAGCGGCCTATTCTCTTTTTGGTGATCGCCGACGGTCGCATGCAGTACCACCACACCACCGCTTGGCTCGTCGTTGAAAATACAAAACCAATCAGGGTCAAGAGAATTAACAGTCCTTTCTTCATAAATATATCCTTAAATGAATTTCGAGCATTATATCATAAGGATGCTTTGGGCCAAGTGTTGCGCTTGGGGCTATTTTGCCAAGGTGTTTTGGTGGGTTTTTTCAGCCCATTGGCTGACATCAATGTCTGCCAGCTCTTTTGGTCTCGTTGAAAACAGGCTGGGGGAATCAGCGGCGTGCAGGCTGTTTTTGGGATCGACACCAATGCGATCTAGCACATGCCTTGATAACAGCAAACGATGGGAAGGTACTCCTAGAGTAATCAAAATATGACGCAGCCATGTTAAACAGTTGTGCTTATAGCTGATCGCTTCGTCGCCGCCCAAGCTTCGATATAATATGCGTTGACTTTGCTTGGGGTTTGGATTTTTTTTGCTGGGTTGACGTGCCTGTTCGTTGACGATTTTTTCAAGGAGTCGCTTGAGCTCTGATATATCCAAACAACCCACACTAAGGCGCACTAACTTTTCAGGATCTTGCTGCTGATCACTTTTAAAAAGTCGCATCAATGTTACTCGGCCTGAATCTATCGCGTTACCTAAAGGATCTGTTTCTGTTTTAACTTTAACTCGTGCATAATTTTTATCTGAAGAGTCCTCTACCAAGTCAAAACGAATCAAAACTCGACAGCCTGTTAAATTCAATCCTTCTGCAATTCCATAAACGTGACGATTGCCATCCGAATTGCACTTAGATTTAGGCCGTTCTGGCTTGACTATGCGCACGAAATAGACTGCCCAGCTAAGAAGCTCAATTGTTATATTACCATCCAGGATGCTAACTGCTCTATTTTTTGAATCGCGTTGATTGGCTAAACTGTTTTTAAACTGAATGAGCTTCTTCAACTCTTTATCTTCTTCAATCAGCTCTGGCAGTTGGTTTGGGCTTGCTGATTGTAATTCAAGTGGTTTACCAGTAGCGCCTTGGCCTTGCAAAAAGAGATATTGATGGAGGTTTAAGCCTCTTATGTTGTCAACTTTTAATGTGTCTTGAAAAGATTTTCCCATTGGGCTAGCGAGATCATCTTTAAAAAGAGGGAAAAATAGTGATGACAAGCAATATGCGCCACTCGAATTTTGCTTAAAAAAACCGGCTTGAAGTTGCGAGTTAAGGATCCATGCTACGCGCAGCTCTTCACCTTGAGAATAGGTGGAAATAATCGTTCCTATTGATAAAGTTTGCAAACACTCCTGTCTTTTAATATCCCAAACACACGCTATACCACCTAAATTGACTGAAACCAGGCGATCACCACCTGGCAACCAAAGCATACTAACAATCCCGCACTGATAACCGCGCTCGTGCAAAACCACTAATGATCGTGTTGACTGGTTAGGTTTCCATACATAAATGCGACCACTCACGCTCCCTGTAACCAACTGATCACCATTTGAAGACCAAAGTACGCTGGTTTGTTGCTCGCCAGAACCTTTTTCGAGCCATCCGATATTTTTTGCCTTTAAATGTATCGGCAATTTTTCGGGCTCACGAAGTGACCACACACGCAGCTCGTCACCACGACTAACAAAGACTAGGCTATGGCCATCTGGCGACCAAGACACACTACTGCTGTATCCCCTAGCTCCATAAAAATCTCTCGATATCACATGCAATTTATTCAGTGGGTCAGCATCAAGCGCCCAGACAAGCACTGTGCCATAAAGACTTCCCGAAGCCAGATAATTACCACTCGGAGACCAAGAGATACTAATAACCTCATCCTCATGACCTTCCAAGATTGTGCGCGATCCACCTTGTGGACCAAATGAAATAATAAAGATCTTGCCCATGTCATTGCCCAAAGCTAACCGATCCCCCTTCGGCGACCATGATAAGCACGATATATAACCTGACATATAACTTGCAAATTCCAGCGTGGGCAGCTGCTTTTGTCGGTCGAGCTCCCACACGAAAACCTGATGATGAAAACTCGAGACCAACCGATCACAACCTGGTGACCAAGCAGCATAATTGACAAAACGTCCATCATCTTTTGGTTGCTTATCCAGTTGTTGTTTTGGCTGCTTATCCTGAGCCAAACGGAGCAAGCGTACCTCTCTATTCAAACACAATGCCAATTCATCACCAGACAACCAATTTATACAATACTTCGCATAATATGCAGTAAAAGTAAAAGACTCTCTAGCCAAAAAAGGACCCAAAATCGCTGGTGCCTGCTCCGACCCGTCGAGTGTCCATACGAGCACAGATGCCCCCTGTTTAATAGTAAAAAAACCTGTCACCGCCGCCAATCGATTACCTTCTGGAGACCAACAAACATGATGACCTTCCTCTAAAACCATAGGTAATTGATCTTGCTGAGCAAGTGACCACAACATCGTTTTACCATTCCCTCCCGCGGCTAATCGATCACCTTTTGGGGACCAAGCCACACTAAAAATTTGAGTATTATGGCCATTTCCTTTTAAAATCATCGGCGATTGATCTAGCCCTAGTTGAAGCGGCTTCCACACGCATACTGTGCCATTACTACCACCCAAAGCAACTTGATTACCTTTTGGAGACCAACAGACACTATTAATTCTCGAAGTGTAGTCTTTCAATGAGGCCAATGGCGATTTCTTTAGAGGTTTTAGACTCCAAATTCGCACTGTTTGGTCTTCTCCCCCGGGAGCTAAATAGGCCCCATCCGCCGTAATAGCCACACTATTTACAGCGCCACTGTGCCCCGCCAACGTCTGATGATCTGTAGCGTTTGGCAAGTCCCACAGATGAATGATGCCTCCCAAGCTGCCAGAAGCTAAGCATTCACTCCGCTGAAAATCTGGACCTCCATCCACAGCCAAACAAGTCACTCTGTCATTTTTTGTGTAGAACATCTGGTAGTGCTTTACTGTTCGCTCTACCAAAAAACTCTGCCGATGAATAAAATGAATCATCCCAGCTGCTGACTCCCCAACTAGTAACCACTCTCCATCATATGTGGAAGCAGCCTCACAAATAGAAAAATCAAATCTAAAGTTATCCTTACTACCCCAAGCGCAATCCACTACAAGAGCACCACTCATATCTGCATTAACCAAAATCGCTTGGCGGAAATTGACGCGCGATAAGTCAGCGTCTCTAAAGTCTGCTTGATGCAAATTTGCCCCCGATAAATCTGCACCGGGTATTCTAATGCCTTTCCAAGATACTAAATTTAGTGTCTGTTTTGCGTAATTTAATACTGTGATGGCATTTGAAGCTGCAAATGCAACACGAGGATCTTTTTTAGAAGCTTCTACAACTTCGTAGAGTGTGTTTTTTAGCTCTTCATTTTGCTGCGCGCGATCAGCAAGAAATTTCAAAAAACTCGGTTCTACAATTTCAGTATTAAATGCATCATCTCGCAATTTTTTAAAATTTGAGGTGTCATTATTGTTATTGTTATTGTTATTGTTATTGATTAGTGTTGTGGCCATAAACCGCATTTTTCCAATTAATCCTCTAAAAACTGATTCTTGTGCAAAGTACTCAATCAACGTTTTATGAAGAAATCGAAAATATTGTTTATTACATGCCAGTAAGCACCCTGAACGCAACGCCTCTAATAAATGTTGACACGATACTTCAGGTTGGCTCCAATTTTGCTTTTTCAGCTGATCCACTAAATTACCAGGTTCTTGCGGATCATTAAGCAAATATAGACGTAGTGTTTCTTCTATAGGTATATCAATCTTTAACTTACCATTTTCAGCATTTTGTAAGCACCAATACGCCAAGTTGGTGTTGTAGTGGCGCAAAGCACATAGCCAGTTAAAACCTATCTTATCGAGACATTCAACTAGCCTAGGATCTGTTTCAGCTAATTTATCTTTGGAGCGACTGGCTTGTTCGTCAAACCACGCACTGACAAATTTATCGTAAATATCAATTCGTTTAAGGTGTTGCCGCTCCATGGCAGACTTGTCTAGATTTTTTATTTCTAAGCTAGGTAAAAAATACAGTACCAAGCTTAAGATCACTGGATTAGCCGCTAGTTTTAGCAATTTTGGAATGCCAGTCAAGTTATCCCAAAAGCGTTCAACCTCCCAGTCTGGATTTGCTAGTGGCTGCCATTGTTGGATAAATTCTTGCACCTGTTCTTTTGAAAATTTACGCAGCTGGGTAACCATCATTGTGCTGGGAATGTTGCTGTCAGACGCAAGTAGCTCAGGGGCAAAATGATTATTTAGCTCGATTT
>CAYXLV010000157.1:0-5211 GCA_964465995.1 uncultured Coxiellaceae bacterium
TATTATTGGTACGCACAAGCTGCTGCAAGAAAATATTAAATTTCATAATTTAGGCTTATTAATTGTCGATGAAGAACATCGCTTTGGCGTTCGACAAAAAGAACGCATTAAAGCGCTGCGTGCACATGTTGATATTTTAACGTTAACGGCAACGCCGATTCCTCGCACATTAAATATGGCCCTCGCGGGTACGCGTGATTTATCAATCATTGCTACACCGCCAGCACGACGGTTAGCGATTCGCACGTTTGTGCACGAATACAATCCTATCCTCATCCGCGAAGCGACGTTGCGTGAATCGATGCGTGGCGGACAAGTGTATTTTTTGCATAACGAAGTGGCGACCATTCATGCGACTGCAGAAAAATTAAAATCCATTGTGCCAGAAGCACGTATTGCTGTAGCGCATGGACAAATGCCAGAACGTGAACTTGAGCGAGTGATGTCAGATTTTTATCATCAAAAATTTAATTTACTGATTTGCTCAACCATTGTTGAATCGGGTATTGATGTACCGACTGCCAATACCATTATTATTAATCGCGCAGATCGCTTTGGTTTAGCGCAGCTACATCAATTACGCGGTCGCGTTGGTCGTTCGCACCACCAAGCTTATGCCTATTTATTAACCCCACCACCCAAAACCATGACCAAAGATGCTAAAAAGCGCTTAAACGCCATTGCTAACCTAGAAGATCTTGGCGTGGGCTTTATGCTGGCCACCCATGACTTAGAGATTCGTGGCGCTGGTGAGTTATTAGGTGAAGAGCAAAGTGGTCATATAGAAGCGATTGGCTTTTCACTTTATATGGAATTACTGGAGGATGCGGTCAATGCCTTAAAGTCTGGCAAAGAACCAGAATTCAGCCAACCACTACAGCATGGCGCTGAAATTGATTTACAAATCACCGCCTTGATTCCGGAATCCATGGTGCGTGATGTGCATTCACGGTTAACACTTTATAAACGCTTAACCAATTGCAAAACAGCGGATGATATTCAAGAGTTAAAAGCAGAAATGATTGATCGCTTTGGCTTGCTGCCAGATCCAACGCAGCATTTATTTGAAATTGCGCATTTGCGTTTGCTAGCGAACACTGTCGGCATTAAGAAAATTGATACTGGCAAGCAGTATGGTTATATCCACTTTAATGACAAACCCAATGTAGATCCAGCACTGATTATTAGCATGATTCAAGTGCACCCTGATCAATACTCACTACAGGGTGCCAATAAATTACGCTTTTTAATTGATTCAACAGTGGCCACTCAGCGCATTGAAGTGCTAAAAGCACTACTTAACAAATTAAGCGGTGTTGCTAAGTAATACCTTTCAGCATACACTTGAACGCATTCGACAACCCAGAACCAGGATAAGGATAGTCCACAATGGATCGAGTGAATTTTTTAAAGACTAAATACTTCTACTTATTTTGCGCTGTTTTATTACTAATTATCATTGTTCCCCATATGGCCATCGTCAATTTTAGTGATTGGTTATTAAGCTTTTTATTTATTTTTGTTCTGGTAACGACTATCTACGCAGTACGCCACCGCAGCCGTCAATTTAGAATTGCGTTATTGTTAACCGCCTTAGTGATTGTTACTGATATTCTCGATGCTATTTTTCCGCACTTAAAAATACTAACCACTATCAGCGGTGGTACCACACTAATTTTTATATTCTTTACTATTCAAGTTATTATTAGCGATCTCATGGCACAAGAATTTGTGACCAAGGATACTGTATTTGGCGCTATGGCGATTTATTTTTTACTCGCCATTGGCTTTGGAGTTATTTATATCGTCTTGCAGCATCTGACTGATAATGCATTTGTTTATTCAACCGTGCTCGCAAATAATCAAACCATCCCTCCGGCGAAGCTTATTTATTTTAGTACTATCACCCTCACAACTGTCGGTTATGGCGATATTTATCCAACCAATTCCTTTACCCAAACTGTCGCAGCTCTCGAAGGTGCTACTGGTATTCTTTACATTGCTGTATTTATGGCAAAGCTTGTTTCCGAATTTGTTCGGAAACAAGCGCGCCATAACGATTAGAAATTATTGAGTTTTTGCGACAAATGTTTTATTGAAGCAGCTATTGCCCTTCATATATAACACAACAGTGGCGTTATTTTTTAACACAGCAGTTCCGCAGCTCACATCACCGTTTTTGGTGCGTATCCCAAACGAGTAACTGCCACCCGCAGGACCTGTCTTCGTGGTGCCCGAACCAAGACCACCTTTTTTCTTACCACCGACTTCAAAACCAATTGCCGTCACACGCATTTTACTAGTGATGCTTTTATCAGCAGTAACACGTACAGTAATGTCTTTTGAAGTTGCATAAGAATTAATGCTAAAGAAAGAAAAAATACCAAAAACTATAAGTAACATCTTTTTCATTACATAATCTCCCAATGGCTTAGAATGATTTCCTGAGAATTATAGTAGCTAATCCATGCATCACTGAATTAATTGCAAAAGTGAATAATTTTCAAGCAGATATAAAACTACGGTATTGCATCTTTATATAATTGCCGTAGGATAGGCAAAATTGAATAGTGAACCGCTTTGTATCACTGCTCTTGCAATCTTCAGAGCAAACACTCTGCAGGCAAAACTCCCTACTAAACAAGAGCAGTGATACTTTAAACGTGCTAGCAAACTTGCCCTGCAGCAAATCCTGACGACCACGCCCACTGAAAGTTATAACCACCAAGCCAACCAGTGACATCCACCGCTTCGCCAATAAAATAAAGGCCTTTGACTTGCTGAGCTGCCATTGTTTTGGATGATAATGCGTTACAGTCAACACCACCCAGAGTGACTTCTGCCGTGCGGTAACCTTCTGTGCCATTGGGTTTTAATTGCCATTGTTGAAAAGCATTGGCTATAGTCTGTAATTTTTGATGACTGAAGTCGGCGAGCGTTTGATTAGCATCCATAGTGTCGAGCCATACATCGACCATGCGTTTAGCAAACAGCTCATAGCAGAAATTTTTTAATTTAAGTTGTGGATGCGTTTGTTTTGCGGTTATTAATTTTTCATAAAGAGGCTGGCCCGGCATTAAGTCAATCATTAAAGCGTCACCAGGTTTCCAATACGATGAAATTTGCAAAATAGCCGGGCCGCTTAAACCACGATGGGTAAATAAAATATTCTCATGGAAACTAGCTGTTGCATGGCTAACACAAGCCTCATTACTAATGCCGGCTAACACCGCTAATTTTGATTTATCTTTTTCATGCAATGTTAAAGGCACTAGTGCGGCGGTTGTCGGATGGACTGGAATATCAAATTGTTTTGCGACTTCATAGGCAAATGCACTAGCGCCCATGGTGGGAATGGATAAACCGCCCGTGGCAATCACTAGTGATTCACAACTTAGCGTTTGTTGATTTGTCAGCAATTGAAAACCGTCAGCTTGGCGCCTGATGGATTGGATTGATGTCTGTAGCCAAATTTCTGCTCCTGCTATTTCACACTCGGCGAGCAGCATATTCAAGATCGCTTTTGATTTATCATCACAAAACAATTGCCCGTGTTTTTTTTCATGAAAAGCAATCTGATGCTTTTTAACCAGCTCTATAAAATCCCATTGGGTATAACGCGATAATGCTGATTTGCAAAAATGCGGGTTATGCGACAGATAGTTTTCAGGTGAGATGTACAGGTTAGTAAAATTACAGCGTCCGCCGCCTGACATTAAGATTTTTTTTCCGGGCTTATTAGCATGATCCAACACCAAAACTCGCCGTCCGCGTTTACCCGCTTCGATGGCGCAAAACAAGCCGGCAGCGCCAGCGCCGATGATGATGGTATCGTAGAAATTGGCTTTATGAGTCATAGGCTTATTGAATGCTTTGTTTTTTGAGACAGCTAATTTACAGAAAATATGAATCTGTAGCAACTAGTTACCAATCAATTAATTACGGTGATAATGCCTGGCAATACACAAAAATTATCCATACAGGAATGGCATTTTAATAAAACCTTAATACTCATCAAGTAAAATATGTAGCAAACAAATTAATCTTAAAAAAACCTTAATAATAACCACATTAATAAAAGAGTGATAAAGTGAGAGATTCCAAGTTAGAAAAACACTTAAACAATAAAAAAATTGCAGATAATTTAAAGAAAAGCATGATCGAGCTAGATAGTAGTAAATCAGTTCTTCACCTAAGTATTGATAATGATAATATCAACCTCATTCGCATTCGCTCTCGGCAGAAAAATGAAATCAACTTTGCTATTTTTCGCATAAATAATGAAAACATGCTTGGAAAAGGTGGTTTTGGCACAGTACTGCAAGCAAATACTTTAGTTAGCATTCCAACTAATACAGAGAAATTAATCATCGAAGATAAAGAACCCACTTACACAAACTGCAACCTTGTCGTAAAAATAAATCCAGTAACAGATAACGCCATAAGTCAATCGTTCAAAAGGGAAGCTGCTTTCTTAACGCATTCTGGCGATACCAATGCAGAATATATTCATGATGATGGTGTTGACTACATCATTCAAAGCAAAGCAGCTGGAAAAGACATATTTAAGCTTAACAAAAACACCCGAACCAATATTTTTAACAATCTACCTCTTTACAAGAGACTCATTCTTATTCGGAAATTTATCAGTAAGCTAAAACGCCTAGCTCAATCTGATATTGCGCATCTTGATATAAAGCCAGAAAATATTGTGGTTGATTTAGAGAATTTAAATATTGAAATTATTGACTTGGGATTAGCAATCTCTTCCGAAGAATTTTGCAAAGATAAAGATAAACCAACAGCGCTAAAAGTTGATCCATTTATAGAATCCAGTGCCTCGAATCCTAAAAAACCTTTTATTCGCAGAGGATCAGTGGCTTTCATGAGCCCTGAAATGCTAAATAATAATTTTCATTTTGTTAGAAAGCGAGCAGATATCTACTCAAGCGTACCAATATTAATGATATTACTTGGAGTACCAGAAGATTATTGCACTAAAGAAAAAGTTGACATGACCATGAAAGTAAACGAGCTTCAAAGTCAAATTAATCAGCTGCAATATAAGATAATAGGTGCGATGGATTCTATAAAAGTTTCTGAGCTAGAGACGCAGAAAAAGAGCCTAATTGATCAACGAAATAAGATTTTACAAAAAATAGCTGCTGCAAATTTTCCTATAGACAATATTTATCGATCGACCCAAGGTAT
>CAYXLV010000158.1:0-5156 GCA_964465995.1 uncultured Coxiellaceae bacterium
CTGCTGTGGCACCTTGCTCACCAACTTTCTTGCTCGAACCAAAGTCAATAACGCGCAGTGTACCATCTTTTTCATATCGAAAATTTTCCATTTTAAGATCAAGGTGGACGCGATTAGGCTCGCTGGCATTATCTAGGTATTGGGATCGTTGCCTAAAAACTTTGTAAGCAGAAATAATCTCTTGCATTAATGCTAAGGTTTCACCCCAGGTTTTGTCTGTTTTTTTTAGATCGCTAAAATTTATATTGCCGACTTTTTTCATATAAATCCGAGCTTCATTATTTTTACCTTTCTCACTAGTGTCCTTAGTAACTAGCATGGGCTGGCGCTTTGTTTTGTCGTGAGAGGGCTTGTTGCCTAGAACGGCATCATTAAGCTGTTGTTCAAGGGTTGCGCTTTTCACGAAATCTGTTTGATTGCCATATTGGTTTTTTATGACTTTTCGGATTTGGGGAGTATGGTTGAGGTGAATGGGTAACCGTTTGACGGGTTTCTTGGATTTAATGGTGAATAGAATATTACTTAGGGAGTTGTGTTCTTGTCTATGATCCGGATTATTAATATCTTTGTTTTTACTGTCGAGCTCTATAGCGGCGTAATGGTAATTATCCCCCTTTTTATTATGCCGGATATCGATTTGATGGGTTAGGGTGATAAAGTAAATGTGGTTATTGTATCTGATCTTATACTCTTGGTTGGGCTTGAGTTCAGTTCTTTTAACAGGCTGTTGGTTTTTTGGATTTGGTAAGTATCGCTTGAGTAACTCCAGTAGTAGCAAGGATGACTTCTCGAACTTAGCATATGAATCTTTGTACTGTTGGTTATTACGCGTTTGTACATCTAACGCTTCAAACTGCTTATATTGTTCGCTTAATTCAGCAAGATCAATGGTAAAATTGGTAGAAAATAAGCCCATAACGTTATCCTAATTGTGGTATTTCCTCGCTACACCTGATTAAAAACTTTACCATAAAATTATTAACAAAATCTTAAAACGCATGCTAGTCATTGAGATTTTTGGGCTCACCAATGGCAATCCAACAGTCAGCCCATTGCGGCCTTGGTGTTACGAGACACCGAGGCCAATCATTTTGCGTTGTTTGTCATCCTGGAGTGTTTTGCTATCAATACATTCCTTAAGAATTTCACGGCGAAGCTTGGCGGCCACCTGATAAGATTGGCTCGAGCAGCTTAGGAAGCCAACATTTTTCCAATCTTCTAGCCAAGAGCTTTTTGTGGCTTTGACTGATTTTATGCCCGCTAGCACTTCGGCAAAAAATTGTGCAAGGGGGCGGGTGATAAAGTGTGGAATCAGTTTCTTTGCACCTTTGCGGATTTCGGCCAATCCTTGCATTTTTGACTTGTCTTCTAGTAATTTTTTTATTGTTTGGTACTGCTTATCGTAATCACTCACCTTAATTGGGACATTGTTGTCAGGTTTTAATAGTTGTTGAATTTCATTGATTTGCTCTTTAATTGGTATGTAATAGTCATGATAAATAGCACCTCTTTTTGGATCAACTGGTCTGATAATTTGTTGAGGCTGCTGTTGGGGAGCGTTAGGCGACTGTTGCGCGAATCGTAAAAGATATGTCTCGACATCTTTAAGGTTGGTTTCTAAAACCCGCTGTAGATTCTCAAGATCGGCTTTTAGCTGTTTTTGCAGAGCATTTGCAAAATTTTGTTGATAGGTTTCCAGTTTGTTGTCTTGCTTGGTGGCAAAAACATTGGTCATGCTTTCGTAGTTGGCTTGCACAGTAGGATAAATATCTTCAATTTGCTGTTTAGCGTTTTCGATATCTGGGTCATCGTTAGTGGGTGGTAATGTAGCACAGTGGTTTTCAAACAGGTTTTTAATTAAGTGTCCAGCGGTGCAAATATGTGTGTTGCGAGTTGCAACTTGTTGGATTTTCCATGGTTCTCTATAGTGGCGTTTTAATACCAGGAATAATTCATCGTCTTTCAGTGTGTCTAGCGTAGTGATGTGGCCAGATTTTTTGAGACTTTGTAGCTCTTTTTTAAGTTGGGTTATGTCTTGTTGGGCGCTTATTATATTTGTGTTAGCAATTTTTTTAGCAAGTAGGATTATTTCGCGTAGCTGTTTCATGCGATTTACGTAAAGGTTATCCCGATTGCGCGCAGGATTAATTTCCGGGTTCACAAGGTCAGCAATGGCTTGATGAGTTTGGTGGATAAACTCATGCCATTTGTAAGCATTAATGGATGCATCAATGTTATCGAGACCTGGAACTTTAAGGTGCGGATAGTTATTTTTTTGAGCTAGTGCGCTATAGGCTTTTTTGGCGAGCTCGAAATATTGCTCTGCTTCGGGTAGATATTTTGTTGCATTGGTTTGGCTTTTAAATTCTGCTTGCACGCCTTTGCTGATTAACTCCCTAAATTCCGCTACTTTTTTAAACAAAGGATCTTGTTTGGCTTTTTCTTTTAGGCGTAAATTATAGTTTTGAATATAGGCAAATTTACTGTGAAGGGCGTTTTCAACCATCGGTTCTTCAAAGTCTAATGTCTCGCCTGCTTCTGCTAGCAAAGTGGGGATGTCGATGGTGATTTTTTGATTTTCTAGGTCATAGTAAATGTGGTTGTAATTGAGGTCTCTTAGTACGAGTTGAAGAGTTTGGGTCTTGTCTTCGGTATCGCTGACTTCTGATTTTGATCCTATGCTATTTGTCATCGATACTTTTTCAAGCTTATTAAGCTCTTCTAAAATGCCATGCGCAATAATAAGCAATTCACCACGTTGCAGTGGTTCGCAATTATTAAGAATTTTACTTAAGGGAATGCCCGGTATTGCTGGGCGAGTGATGGTGTGGGTGGAGGTATGTTGTGTGCTTGTTGTCGAGTAATCGCTAGATTCAAAATGAGTGTCTGTATACAGGTTGGCTAGATTTTGTGCGTGCCTGCTGATGATTTCATTGACTTGAGAGTCACGTTCGGCAATGACTTGTCTCAGCTTAATATTTAAATCCAAGTTTTCAATATCAACCAGTTCGTCATCAACCAGTTCGTCTTTTTCGGTGGTTTGCATTGTGCGAATAGTGTTGTAGCTAATTTCCTCAATAAAGTTATCGCTGATGGTTTGGTCGCGAACGATCAGCGGCAAATTGGGATCGTTGCTAATGACTCGTCTAGATTGCACTTGTGGTGATACCACAGCGTAGAGAGTTTTAGACTTTTCTTCGGCGATTTGGTTGAGTTTAAAAATTTTGTGAGAAAGTACGACAAATTGATCTTTCTCTGCATATAGCTTCATTTCATTGAACTGGGGAAGAAAAGGGTTGTTATTGATAAACGTATTGAGTTCAGTGGTTGGATTGCTGGATGGATCGTTTTCTGGCTGGTCATCGACTGCAGGTGATGGTTTTATGTCTGCTTCAATAAAGCAAATCGGTTTTTGAATGGTGACATCATAGCGCTGGCCGCTTATGTTAAGCGAATAAGTGCCCGTGGCTAGCTGAGTCGAGCCTTTTAAATGCTTTTTAAGCAATCGATCAATAAGTTCTTGAGTAGTGATTTTAAGGGGAGGTTGAGTAGAGTATTTTTCATCTAAAGTGATCTTGATGGGTGCTGCTGGCATAATATATTCCTCTTATAATGTGGTCTAATGACTCCAAAAATCCAATTAGCCACGTTATACCATAAAGTGGTCATCTACGGTAAAGATAAATTTTCTATAGCCCGGCAAAGCCAAGCTGGCGCCATGCTTCATACAAGATAATCGACACCGCATTGGACAAATTGAGGCTGCGGCTTTGGGCTTGCATCGGGATGCGAATTTTTTGATCAGGCTGACATTGCGCTAAGTACTCGTTGGGTAATCCGCGCGATTCTGGACCAAACAGTAAGATATCATCAGCTTGATAGCTGACTTCAGTATAAGGACGCGGGCCTTTAGTGGTGCAAGCGTAAATGGTGCTGGTTTTAAATTGTGCAATCAGTTCGTCTAGGCTGTTGTATTCTTTAACATTTGCCCATTCATGATAATCCAGTCCAGCGCGGCGCAATTGCTTGTCATCCAAAGCAAAGCCAAGTGGATGAATTAAATGCAGTTGTGCACCGGTATTGGCACAAAGGCGAATAATGTTGCCAGTATTGGGTGGAATTTCAGGTTCAAACAGTGCGATGTGAAGCATGGTTTTTTCTTGATAGCTAAAGCGGTCGCTACTGTAGCAGATTTTTTTAAATTGTTTAATGAGATGCGCGCGTGCTGGCGCTATTTTCATTAAGAAGTTTCATGCTACAATCCACGGTTTTTATAGGCAATAAATAGGGGAATATCGTGTCTAAATCGGTCATCTTGGAAGAAAATCAACGCTTTTCGGAATCTATGCTGTGGTCAGCGCAGCGCGAGTATTATCACGAGCAGGGCGTTGCTGCTTGGGATGAAGTCCCTTTTTATATCACCTCCAATCCATTTATTGCACAAAGTTATGCCAAACTCATTATCCGATTTGTTCAAGATTGGGTGCGTCAGCATCCGCAAGCGACCAAGGCGCCTTTTTATATAATGGAATTGGGCGCAGGTACGGGGCAGTTTAGTTATTATGTGATTAAACAATTATTCGAATACCGTGAACAACTGGGCATGCAAGATATTAAAATTTGTTATGTCATTACCGATTTCACTGAAAACAATGTTAGCTTTTGGCAGGACCATCCTGTTTTACAGCCCTATTTAAAAGATGGCTGTTTGGATTTTGCGGTTTGTGATATCGAGCAGGTTGAGCAGATACGTTTAGTGCAAAGTGGTGTGGTGTTGGATCAATCGGTTTTAAGCAATCCGTTGACGGTGGTGGCGAACTATTTATTTGACTCGATTGTGACCGATATTTTTAGTGTTAAAGATGGTCAATTGCATGAAACCTTAGCCACATTATCCACCTCAGCGCATAACCTTAAAGATAATAAACCGGTGGATTGGAAAAAAGTAAAATTTGATTACACGCTACAACCCATTAAAGATCGTTATTATAATAACCCCGCCATCGATAAAATTTTATTTAGTTATGAAAAAGATTTGACCGCAACCCATTTCTTATTTCCCTCCGGCAGTTTACGTGGTTTACAAACATTGCGAGAGCTTGCCAATAACCAATTATTATTAATTTCTTCCGATAAAGGCTATGGCTATACCGAAG
>CAYXLV010000159.1:0-5148 GCA_964465995.1 uncultured Coxiellaceae bacterium
GAAAAAACCAAGTCCAATCGATAAATTTAGTCAACGTTTGCAAGCTGTAATTATTGAGAACTTTGCGCCCTAGCAGCCTTGGCATTGGCGGACTATATTCCGCCCAATCAATCGGTGTTTTATTAGCGCGCGCTTCGGCTAGACTCAACCAATCAAATTTCATTTTTTTGCCGGCATGCTGTTGGCGCACCTTGGCATACTCTTCACTAAGTGACTGCAAATAATCCGCCTTTGCTGCTGGATTTAATAGAGTTGCTGCAACCGTCACACTGCGCGAGGCATCTTTTACGTAGACCGATGGACCAGAATAGTTTGGCGCGATTTTTACCGCGGTATGCACACGCGAGGTGGTCGCACCACCAATCATCAAAGGAATATCAAATGATAGACGCTCCATTTCACTGGCCACATGACACATTTCATCTAACGATGGCGTAATCAAACCACTCAACCCAATAATATCCACCTTTTCTTGCTTGGCTGTTGCTAAGATTTTTTCACACGGCACCATCACACCTAAATCAATCACTCGATAATTATTGCACTGTAAAACCACACCCACGATATTTTTACCAATATCATGCACATCACCTTTTACAGTTGCCATTAAGATCGTACCTTTAGCTTTAGCGGTGTCACCTGATTTGGCTTTTTCTGCTTCTATATAAGGCACTAAATAAGCCACCGCTTTTTTCATCACCCGCGCGCTTTTAACAACCTGTGGTAAAAACATTTTGCCATCACCAAACAAATCGCCAACGATATTCATACCATCCATTAATGGACCTTCAATCACGTGCAATGGTTTTTCAGCTTGTTGCCGCGCCAACTCCGTATCTTCCTCGATATAATCAGTAATGCCATTTACTAGCGCATAAGACAAACGCTCAACCACGGGTTTTTCACGCCAACTTAAATCTTTCGTTTTATTTTTACTGTCACTTTTCACGTTATCCGCGACGTCGAGCAAACGATCTGTGGCATCATCACGTCGATTGAGCACAACATCTTCCACTCGTGTTAATAGCTCTGCCTCAATTTCTTCATAAATTTGCAACTGCCCGGCGTTGACAATTCCCATATCCATACCAGCTTTAATTGCATGATATAAAAACACCGAATGTATCGCTTCACGCACCGGATTGTTACCACGAAAAGAAAACGATACATTGCTAACCCCACCACTCACCAGCGCATGCGGTAATCGCTGTTTAATCGCACGTGTTGCTTCAATAAAGTCCACCGCATAATTGTTATGCTCTTCAATCCCCGTCGCAATCGCAAAAATATTCGGATCAAAAATAATATCCTGTGGTGGAAAACCAACTTGCTCAGTCAAAATCAAATAAGCACGCTCACAAATTTCAATTTTACGCGCCTTTGTATCAGCCTGCCCTTGCTCATCAAATGCCATCACAATCACCGCGGCACCGTAACGCAAAACCTCTTTAGCCACACGAATAAATTCAGCTTCACCTTCTTTTAAACTAATCGAATTAACAATCGCTTTCCCTTGCACACACTTTAAACCGGCTTCAATAACTGACCACTTTGATGAGTCAATCATAATAGGCACCCGACAAATATCTGGCTCACTGGCAATTAAATTCAAAAAAGTCTGCATCGCCTCTTCTGAATCAAGCATGGCTTCATCCATATTAACGTCGATAATTTGCGCGCCATTTTCAACTTGCTGTCTGGCAACCTCTAATGCAGTTTCATATTCACCATCTAAAATTAATTTTTTAAAACGCGCCGAGCCAGTGACATTCGTGCGCTCACCGACATTAATAAAATTATTTTCAGAATAAATATCTAATGGTTCTAAACCACTTAAACGACAATGGCGCTCTAAGCTTGGACGACGGCGCGGCTCAATATCACTCACTGCAGCAACAATGGCTTGAATATGCTGCGGCGTTGTACCACAACAACCACCAACAATATTTACAAAACGACTTTGTGCAAACTCCTTAATTAACGCCGCCATTTCTGCTGGCGACTGATCATATTGCCCAAACTCATTCGGTAAACCCGCATTCGGATATGTGCACACATAACTGTCAGTTATTTTTGCCAACGTCTGCACATAAGGCCGCATATCCGCCGCACCCAAAGCACAATTTAAACCAATGCTAAACGGCTTAGCATGCATAACCGAATGCCAAAATGCTTCAATGGTTTGCCCGGATAAAGTACGACCACTGGCATCGGTGATGGTCCCTGAAATCATAATGGGTAATTCAATTTGATGATCATCAAAATATTTTTTTACCGCATAGATGGCTGCTTTCGCGTTTAAAGTATCAAAAATCGTTTCTATTAATAATAAGTCCACACCGCCTTTGACCAAACCGGCAACGGATTCATAATAAGCTTGCTGCAATTGATCAAAAGTCACATTGCGATAACCTGGATTATTCACATCCGGTGAAATCGATGCAGTGCGATTGGTTGGACCTACTGCACCTGCCACAAAGCGTGGTCGGTTTGGCGTTCGCGCATTCATTATATCCGCCGCTTCACGCGCAATTCGAGCTGCAGCTTCACTCATCTCGGCTGCTAACGATTCCATTTGATAATCCGCCATCGCGATCGACGTTGCACTAAAGGTATTGGTTTCGATAATATCAGCGCCCGCTTCCAAGTAAGCCAGGTGAATTGCTTTAATAATGTCAGGTTGTGTTAATGATAATAAATCGTTATTGCCTTTGACTGAAACCGCGTGATTTGCAAAACGATCGCCGCGATAATCTGCTTCTTGCAATTGGTAATCTTGAATCATTGTGCCCATGCCACCATCAAGCACTAAGATGCGTGATTGCAATTGTTCAGTGAGCTGCGAAAGTGTGTTGTATTGATCATTCATTTTACAGTAAATCTATTCCATCAAAATTGCACACAACTCTAAACAGCTTGTGAATTCACGTCAACCTTGCTACCCTTTACGGCAATGTGATCAAGCAAGGATCAAGGACGAATGGATATCAGTTTTGAATTTTTTCCGCCGAATACTTCTACTGGCTTAACTAACTTACTCACCACCGCTCAACAACTTCATCAAGTTCAACCTAAATATTTTTCCGTTACTTTTGGTGCTGGCGGTGCCAACCAACATAAAACGATTGACACTGTACTTGAATTAAACCGCACCACCGATACACCAATTGCACCCCATATTTCCTGCATTAATACCAACCAAGCAAAAATCACTGAATTGTTAACTCTCTATAAAAAAAATAATATTCGCCGTCTTGTGACCATTCGTGGTGACTTGCCTGCTAGCAACGAACCCACAAAACAAGACTTCCCCTACTCCAGTGACTTAATTGCTTTTATTCGCCAACAAACTGGCTCACACTTTTATATTAATGCCGCTGCCTATCCTGAATGCCACCCAGAAGCAGACTGTGCCAATCATGATTTACAATGTTTACAAACTAAATTCGCTAAAGGCGCAGACAGCGCAATAACCCAATACTTTTTCAATCCTGATGCTTATTTTTATTATGCTGAAGCCGCCCGTAAGCTGGGAATTCGCAAACCGATTATTCCAGGCATTATGCCAATCACAAATTTTCAACAATTAGCACGTTTTTCTGAGCGATGCGGTGCAGAAATTCCGCGTTGGTTACGAATGCGTTTAGCGGCTTATGGTGACGATTTAACTGCTATTAATGAATTTGGAATCGAAGTAATCAGCCGTCTGTGTGAAACTTTAATTAAAGGTGGCGCACCCGGCTTACACTTTTATACACTGAATAAAGCAAAAGCCAGTCTGGCGATTCTGAAAAATCTTGGTATCACCAGCAGCGTCAAACTTGCATCTGTCGTAGGAGAATAAGATTGCTGTGAGCTTATTTGATACTATTTTAATTGTATTAATTATTGCGGTCGCAGCATCACTTGCCTTTCGTTACATTCATCTTCCAGTTATTTTAGGTTACTTACTCGTTGGCGTCATCGTTGGCCCATACACACTTGGCTGGATTTCAGATATCAGCAACATCCGCCAACTTGCCGAGTTTGGCGTGGTGTTTTTAATGTTTACGGTAGGGCTTGAGTTTTCACTATCAAAATTAATCGCTTTGCGCAGCGCAGTTTTTTTACTCGGCGGCTTGCAAGTGATACTCACCATCTCAATAACGGCTGTGATTGGGATTGAGTTTGGCATGCGCCCACTAGCAGCAATCGTCTGTGGCGGTATTTTTGCAATGTCATCTACCGCAATCGTGATTAAACTCCTGACTGATCGTTTAGAAATTAATGCACGCCACGCTACCAACGCGATTGGAATTTTATTATTTCAAGATCTTGCCGTTATTCCGCTATTAATTATTATTGCCAGTTTTTCTGCAACTGACGTTAAACCTTTGTCTGATACCCTCGCCTTAGCATTATTAAAAGGGATTATTGCCACCACCGCCATCCTTGGCATTGGCCGCTGGTTTTTACGACCATTGTTGCGCATTATTGCCGGCACCCGTGTTATTGAATTATTTACACTAACCGTTTTATTAGTCACACTTGGATCTGCTTGGATCACCCATAAACTTGAATTATCAACCGCGCTGGGCGCATTTCTCGCTGGCATGATGCTCGGTGAATCGGAATTTCGGCATCAACTTGAAGTGGAAATTAGACCTTTTCGTGATGTATTACTCGGCTTGTTTTTTATATCAATTGGCATGCTGCTGAATATCAGCACCTGGGGGCAAACATGGATGTGGATTTTGCTACTGTTTAGCATGATTGTAGTAATCAAAGCAGTATTGATTATTGGACTCAGTCGTTTATTTGGTAATGACGCGGTGACATCATTTCGCACCGGCATTATCCTGGCGCAAGGCGGTGAGTTTGGGTTGGCAATTCTTTATGTAGCACTTGCGAATAAAATTTTACCCAACACCTATGGGCAAGTCATTTTAGGAGCCATATTACTGAGCATTGCACTTGCACCACTACTCATTCATTACAATGATAAAATTGTAGCGAGCTTATTTCCGAAAAAAAGTAAAAGCTCCGAAGGCGAAATTAAAAAAGAAATTGCCAAGTCTGCACGTACTTTAAGTGATCATGTGATTATTTGTGGCTATGGCCGTGTCGGCCAAAATATCGCTCGCTTTCTAGAAACACTGGATCATGAAT
>CAYXLV010000160.1:0-5147 GCA_964465995.1 uncultured Coxiellaceae bacterium
AGGCCAATTAATTATTGATTCCAATGTCGGTGACATCAAACAACTACAGCAAGATTTAGCACCTAAGTTACGTGTGCTACCCGACATCACCCGGTTTGCTACGGAGATTGAAGCCTGGATTGAAGACAGTTTACGAGCGATGCATTATGTTTAATATTTTTAAATCAATATTTTCAGGGTTCGAAAGTTTTTTTACCTGGATGAGCACAGCCATGAAGCAAACTACCATGGCGTATTGCGATATCCAAACTGCCGACAGTGAAAATGTGTTAGTCGCTCATGATGGCTCACTATTATCAGTAATTCGTATTTCTGGTGTGAAAGCACTGGTGGGGCGCGATGAATTTAATAGAATTCAAGAAGGTTTGCAGCATTCATTGCAAACGATCATGTCGCAATCGGGTCATACTATTCAAGTATATTTTAGTTACAACAAAGACGAAGTCAGCGAAGAAATCCACGATATTTTAAAGCCCTCTGCTGAAACTGCAGCACGCTTAGGCTTAAGCCTCGAAGATTTATTTAGCGAACGCGAAGATTTTTTAGCGCATTATTGTGCACATGAAGAAGTGTATATGGTGCTCTGGACACGTTTGAATTCACTAACCGGTGAACAGTTAAAGCGTGCGAAACGCGATAAAACCAAAGCGATTAAAAAAGGTAAAGTACCACCGTTTCATCGCACGCAAAATGTCTTAGCAGCGGTTCCTGATTTGCGTGAAAGTCATGATTCTTTTGTGCGTTCAGTCGAAAGTGATTTAGCGAACTGGGGCATTGTCGCCGAGTTACTAGAAGTGCATGACGCGATTTCTGCCATGCGTCGCAGCGCCGATCCAGAATTTACCGATCGTACTTGGCGCCCAGCGTTACCTGGTGATCCGATTCGACCCAAAGTGTTTGAAAATTCAAAAGGCGATATCTCAGATTTATTATGGCCGTCATTGGCGCAACAAATTTTACCAAGAGATGGCGAAAACCTTAACTTACGCACCGCACGCATTGGCGATCGCATTTATGCAACGGTGTTTATTGATTTATTCCCAAAAGAAATACAAATGTTCGTGCGTTTATTTGCACGTACCTTGCAAACCCAAATACCTTGGCGGATGTCATTCTTGATGGATAGTAATGGTTTGGGTGCAGCGCAAGTGCGATCAACGCTTGCCTCTGTCTTAACCTTTACCTCATCACAAAACCGTTTAATTGCCGATTCTTTAAAACACCTTAGCCACATTAATTTAAATACCGATGATGCCGTAGTAAAACTCAGGGTATCTGCCGCTACTTGGGCGCCAGAAGGTGATATACGTTTATTGCGAGCTCGTGTGTCGATGCTAGCAAAAGCGATTGAAGGTTGGGGCTCTTGTGATGTGTCAGAAGTATCAGGCGATGCTTATCAAGGTGTCGTGTCCAGTATGCTTGGCGTCGCCGGCACGAGTGTTGCCCAACCAAGCATTGCGCCTTTGTCAGATGTTTTATATATGTTGCCATTATTTCGCCCAGCGTCACCTTGGCAGCACGGTGCTATTTTATTTCGTTCACCAGATGGAAAGCCTTGGCCATACCACCCAGGTTCACGTCAACAAACCACGTGGATTGATTTATTTTATGCGCGACCAGGTTCAGGTAAATCGGTATTATCGAATGCGATTAACTTAGCTGTTTGCTTATCATCGGGTATTCAACGCTTGCCGCGAATTTCAATTATTGATATTGGTCCATCGAGTAGCGGTTTAATTGCTTTATTAAAAGATGCATTGCCATCCGATAAAAAACACTTAGTCGCCCATCATCGTTTACGCATGCGTACTGATTATGCAATCAATCCATTTGACACACAGTTGGGTTGTCGTTATCCAACACCACAAGAGCGTGGTTTCTTAGTGAATTTCTTAACATTATTGGCTACACCAGTAGGCTCTGAAAAAGCCTATGACGGTATTTCTGATATGTCAGGTCTGGTAGTTGATGAGCTGTATAAGAGCTTGGCCGATGATGGCAATCCCAATACCTATACCCAAGGTGCAGAAGATATTGTCGATGGCATATTGGATGAAATTGGTTTTGTCAGTGACAGCGCGACCACGTGGTGGGAAGTCACGGATGCATTATTTATGGCAGGCTTTTCACATGAAGCCACTTTGGCACAACGACATGCTATGCCAGTGCTAGCCGATGTTGCAGCCATTTGTCGTTTGCCGGCGATTCAAGATTTATATGGCAAAATTACTGCGCCGACGGGTGAAGAATTAATACAAGCTTTTTCACGAATGATTTCTAGTGCGGTACGTGAATATCCAATTATCGCGCAAGTAACTCGCTTTGATTTAGGTGAAGCACGTGTTGTTGCGTTGGACTTAGACGAAGTGGCGAAAAGTGGTGGTGATACGGCTAATCGTCAAACAGCCGTCATGTATATGTTGGCGCGCTACGTGTTGGCGAGACATTATTATTTATCCGAAGACAGTGTGACCGATATGCCAGAAGCTTATCGCAAATATCATCAAGCACGTATTTTAGAAATTCGCGAAGATCCAAAACGAATTGTATTTGATGAATTTCATCGTACTGCGAAAGCAAAAGCGGTGCGTGATCAAGTGATTCAAGATATGCGCGAAGGGCGTAAATGGAAAGTGCAAATTGCCTTGTTATCACAATCACTCGATGACTTCGATGAAGTGATGGTTGAATTTGCAACATCGATTTTTATTATGGAAGCCGGTCCTGAACAAGCCGTGCGTAAAACGGCGAAGATTTTTGGTTTATCACCAACAGCAACAGCGGCATTAAAAAATCGCGTGCATGGACCACGTGAAGGTGGTGCAACTTTCTTAGCGCAATTTGCAACTAAAGACGGCATGCACACACAGCTATTAACCGCAACCCTAGGTCCAATTGAATTGTGGGCCCTAAGTACCACAGCGGAAGACGTGAATATTCGTAATCAGCTGTATCAACGCACCGGCCCACGCGCTGCGCGACGTATTTTAGCTAAACGCTTTCCTGCCGGTACGGCGACTAAAGTCTTAGAAGACCGTTATGCTGAGTATAAAGAGGAAGCCGGTTTTATTGATGATGATACACGTTCAAGTATCGTGCAAAGTTTAATTGCCGAGTTGATTGAAGAATATCATCAGCAAGCGCAATAAATAATCAAATACGCTATTTACCCGATAAAAAAAGCAAAAAAATCCCATAATGTCGTTGCATCTCCCACCCAGTCAGCTGCATAATACGCCTAAAATTTGAGAAGAGGAGAGTAATAAATGACGGGGTCGAATAACGCTACAGTCGTTAAAGTTGCCGCGCGTCTCAGAGCTGCACGCAAAGCAGCTGGCTACAAAACGGCTCGTGCATTTGCGAGTCAATTTCAAATTCCTGAATCAACTTATTCACAGCGTGAAACCGGTAAGCGCGCATTGACTGCAGATATTATGTTGGAATATTGCGAGCTTTTTAAAATTAATCCAGCTTGGTTATTAACCGGTTCAGGAGAACCTAGAACTGATTCAGATCATAATAAAACGATTAAAATTCTTCAGGCCACTCAGGCAATCGATAATGCACCAATACAGCAATATTGTCCTGAAATTACCCGTCAGTCGGTTGTTAAAATGGATATGACATTGTGGTGCGACATTTTAGCGGCAACGCAATCCATTCCGGATGAAGTATTGAATGATTATGATGATCACACAGATTTTTATATTGAAATTTATAACAGCATTATTACCACCTCGGCCGATACGGAACGCCGTCGAGAAATGATTAAACTCTCAGTTAATTCATTAAAACGTGGCATGACTGACAATTACAAAGAGGTAGCTGCTGCAAAGGAGGGCTAAGCATGCTCCATGTTGAAGCGCATACGGTTTCATACAAGCATCGCTTGCAAATTAAAAAGGGTTTTACCAATATTCTTGGAATGTATGGTATTCAACATTTTTGTTTAAAGTTAGCTAGGCCGGATGGCCAATTGTTATTTTTCTCAAGTACACCGTCACATGACTATGAGATTTGCACACGTGGCTACGCTGGATCAGATGGAATTATTGCTCCAGCGTATTATCAAAACTATGAATTTTATTGGTGGAAGGACGCGCACCATAAAGCCTTTGCTAAAGACATTGATCGCTATCGTGAAGGCGTGTTGGGTTTAAAGCATGGTTTTATGCTAGTGCGTAAATGGAATGATTTTCATTTTATGTATTCTTTCGCTACAAAATCGCCAAACACTTTTTTTGAAGATGCCGTCCTTAAGAATTTAAATGAGTTTTTAAAACTTGGTGATCAAGCGTATATGCGGTTACGGAATTTATATGCTAATTACTGCGGCAGATTCGAGCCACCAATCATTGAGCAGTTTTATCCTTACATAGGTGGCATGCCACCGGCGCGATACACGCGCGATTTTCCCGCGCACAATATGCTTATCAATCGCCCACCCAATAATAAAGTGATTGTGGTGGATTTTATGAAAAAAATATAACGCATGCTTAAACAGAGGAGTGAAGATGCTTGAACAACAAATGATGACAAAAGCGATTTATCAATATCTCTTAGATGCGTCGTCACGCGAATCTGAAATTCAAGCAGCCTTGCGTAAAACTACCATTCAGCAAGTTGAATTTAGTAGCATGCTTACAACACCTGATCAGGCGCAGTTTTTACATTTGCTGGTTGAGTTGACCGCCGCCGAGCGTGCGATTGAAGTAGGTGTTTTTACGGGTTATGGTAGTTTGGCGATTGCGATGGCGCTACCGCATCATGGTGAATTAATTGCTTGTGATAATGGTGCTGAGTGGCCTGCGATTGGTCAGCCGTTTTGGGAAAAAGCAAAGGTTGAGCATAAGATTAATTTACAGATTGCGCCGGCAATTGAAACACTGCAGCTTTTGCTCGATGAAGGGCAAGCGCAGAGTTTTGATTTTATTTTTATTGATGCCGATAAAATTCATTATCAAGATTATTATGAGTTAGCGTTACAGTTGTTACCACGCGGCGGTTTGATGGTGTTTGATAATACCTTATGGATTGGCGAGGTGCCGGTGATGAGTGAGTCAACGCCAGGTAGCAAATCAGTGGCTGCACTCACGCGGATGATTCAAAAAGATGCCGACGATCGCTACCAAAGCGCTGAAGAAGTG
>CAYXLV010000161.1:0-5137 GCA_964465995.1 uncultured Coxiellaceae bacterium
TTACAACATCATCACTATCAGCACGCACCCATTCGTGACTTTTGCTGTATTTTAAATCCTTGGGCAAATCTGCCATTTATTTCTCCTAATCAATGTTAAAAAACTTTTTCACCATGTCTGACAAATGGCGGTTTAATAATTTTTACTGGCACTTTATTGCCACGTCGTTCGACAAAGGCTGGCTCATCAGCATCAGCAGGAATACGCGCTAATGCAATCGCGATGCCTAAAGTTGGCGAAAAGCTACCGCTGGTGACTTCACCATTGTCACTGTTAGCAAAGCTCACCGTTTGGTGATCACGTAAGACACCACGTTCTTCCATCACCAAGCCCACTAATTTGTGCGATAAACCATTTTGTTTTTCTTTTAGCAGTGCAGCTTTACCCACAAAATCACGCGCTTCATCTTGCAGGGCAACTGTCCATGCTAAATTTGATACCAGCGGTGAAGTGCTTTCATTCATATCAGCACCGTATAAATTTAAGCCAGCTTCTAAGCGCAGCGTATCACGCGCACCTAAACCACAAGGGTTAACACCCGCTTTTAAGAGTTGTTGCCAAAGCGTTGTGGCTGCATCGGCGGACAAAACAATTTCAACGCCATCTTCACCGGTATAACCCGTGCGGCCAATTAATTTGTCATCGAGGATAATCGCTTTGAAAGGTTTTAGATCGGATAAGTTGCTGGGAAGTTCTGCGTGGAGTTGGTCTTGAACGATGCTTAAGGCTTTGGGTCCCTGCACCGCAATGATGCATAAATCTGGGCGTGGCGTTAAGGTGACAGTAAATGCATTAGCAAGTTGTTGCAACCAAGCTAAATCCGCATCACGGCGACTAGCATTGATGACTAAACGATATTCATTATCACCAGTACGATAAACAATTAAATCATCAACAACACCGCCTGATTCATTTAATAAACAACTGTAAAGTGCAAAACCAGCAGCTTTTAATTTTTGCACATCATTAGCGAGAGCGTAACGTAAAAATTCGGTGGCTTGTGCGCCGGTGACATCGACCACACCCATATGCGATACATCAAACATGCCAGCGTGTTGACGCACAAAATGGTGCTCTTCAATTTGTGATCCATAGTGCAGCGGCATATCCCAGCCAAAAAAATCAACAATTTTCGCACCTGCGGCAACGTGCTCGTCATACAAAGGTGTACGCTTGGTCATTCTCTGGCCCCCATGCTCACTGACTAAAAACTGGGGTGATTATAGCGGCCTAAGAAGGTGTCAGACAAGCAAAGATTCGGCGGCAATCTTTTATCGAGGGATGAGTATTTTATTGTATGGTTTTCGGTAAAGTGATAACAACACTTAAGCCTTTCGGTTCGCAGTTGTAGAGTTTGATGTCACCACCATGACTGCGAATGATATCGCGCGCAACTGTCATGCCAAGACCGGTACCGCTGACGCCTGGTGTGCGAGCTGAGTCTAATCGATAAAAAGGTGAGAAAACATTTTCCATGCTGGCCTCAGGTATACCGGGGCCTTGATCATTCACTTTAATTTGCAGTGATTTTTCATTAATACTTAAACTCACCTCTGCTGATTTGCCATACTTGACAGCGTTCTCAATGATATTCGTAAAGGCGCGCTTCAAAGCAGATAAACGTCCCAAAATAACCACGCGTTGCTCGACACTTTGATACGTCACTGGCTGCCCAGTATCCACAAAATCATCGCATAACGTTTCCAATAACGCGTTTATATCAAACTTCTCCATCACTTCACTGCGTGCATAATCACGCGCAAACGATAAAATCGAAGAAATCATTTTTTCCATTTCGGTTAAATCGGATACGGCTTTTTCATATTGGGTCGTGCCTTTTAAGTATTCCGCACGTAATTGCAAACGCGTGATGGGCGTGCGTAAATCATGCGAAATAGCCGCTAACATTTGCGTGCGATCATCTAATAACCGACGGATACGTTCTTGCATTTCATTAAACGCTTTGATGACTTCCTGCACTTCCGGCGGACCAACCACAGCCAAAGGTGGTGACTGCACATCAATACCAAAGCGTTTTGCTGCAGCAGTAAACTCGGCAACTGGTAACGCTATACGACGCACAATCCATAGGCATAAAATCAATAACGCCAACACTAGCAATCCGATTGAAATATAAAACCCAGTAAAAAACCAAGGATGCTCGCGCTCGCGGCCATGCACAATCAACCATTGATTATTATCCAACGGCACATTTGCACGCAGCTGATGAAAGTTAGCAAACACAAATTGACGGATTTTTTTGCGACCAAAATCCTGAATGATCGGCAGATTTTTTTGTGGTTTTGTCGATAAACGAATACGAATTGCTCGACCATCTAATAAGCGCACATGGTGTTTTAAATTGCCTGCCGGAATAATCTGCGCTAAACGAATCGCACGCTCCAATTCCCAAAATGCTTGATACTTGCTCACACTGTAATGCGTGCGTGCTAAATACATATAAAAAACAAATAACGTAGCCACGACAATAATCAAAAAACCTAGCACCAGTAGAATCAGTGAGTGCAATGCGGTTTTATTTTTGAATAAGTCGCTAAGCTTAATCATCGTCTCGATTGGTGACCATCTTTAGAAGATCGAGATCGACTGCGACTGCGTGAACGCGCACGATTTCGATTACGGTTGCGATTACGACCACGACCTGGTTTTTTAGCTTCCGCATTTTTTTGCGGTTTCGCGCGTAAGTCGGTGGTTTCCGACACCTCTAAGGATTGCCCTTTTTGCGCTAAGTATGCTAATGCCGCTGCAACATCCAGCTCAGCATGTTCACTTTCATGCACCAAACCTTCAATCAACGACCGATACTCAGCCAAATCTTTTTGAGCAATGGTATCTAAAATATTTTGTTGGAATTTCACTACACGTTTACGATTAATTTGTTGTGCAGACGGTGGATCAAGTGGCGTAATTTGTTTTTTAATGGAACGCTCAATAATGCTTAGCATTCTGCTTTCACGTGGTGTGACTAACATTAATGCACGGCCTGAACGACCTGCGCGACCGGTACGACCAATGCGATGTACATATGCTTCTGGGTCATGTGGAATGTCATAATTCACTACCAGGCCAATGCGATCAACATCTAAACCACGCGCCGCCACTTCCGTGGCTACCACGATATCCAGTTTATTTTGCTTTAAACGCTTAATCACTTTTTCACGTGATGCTTGATTCATATCACCATTTAATGCTTCAACAGCGTAACCTCGTGCATCTAATTTATGTGCCAGCTCATTCGAACCAATTTTAGTGCGAGTAAAAATTAATGCGGCATCAAAATTTTCAACTTCTAAAAAGCGTGTTAAGGCTTCTACTTTATGGTGATTTTCTACTAAGGTGTAAAACTGATCGATAGATTCAACGGTTTTAGTATCGGGTTTAATGCTGACTTTTGCTGCTTTGTGAGTATAGTTGGTCGCGATTTTTTGCACTTCAGCTGGCATTGTGGCTGAGAATAATGCCGTTTGATGCTGCTGTGGGATATGCTCTAAAATCCATTCAACATCTTCGATAAAACCCATTTTTAACATTTCATCGGCTTCATCTAACACGATGGTTTTTAAGTGATCTAGTTGCAAGGTGCCGCGACGTAAATGATCCATCACACGACCAGGTGTACCGACAACAACATGCACGCCGCGCTTTAGCGCTTTTAATTGGCCACGATATTCTTGGCCGCCATAAATAGGCAATACGTGAAAACCGTCAAGATTTTTGGCATAGCTTTTGAAAGCTTCTGCAACTTGGATCGCTAATTCACGAGTTGGCGCAATAACGAGTGCTTGTGGGTGCGGTGTTTTAAGGTCGAGTGTCGATAAAATAGGTAAGGCGAAGGTCGCGGTTTTACCGGTGCCGGTTTGTGCTAGGGCGATGATGTCACGCTTCTCTAATAAAACGGGGATACCTTGTTCTTGAATCGGGGATGGCTTTTCGTAGCCGAGTTCTGAAAGGGCGGATAAGATTTCGGTTGATAAACCAAGTGATTGAAATGTTTGCAATGTTTATAGCCTGCGTTTGTTAAAAGTTTGTGCATTGTAACAGCTTCTTCGGAGATTGATAGTCACAATTTCGGTTTATTTTTAGGCATAAAAAAATGCTTTTTTTCAGTTAGATAAGTAGTACTTATTGGCTTTCTACATCGGTATCAAATTGATAACCACCGCCGCGAACTGTAACGATGATTTTTGGGTCTTTTGGATCTTGTTCGATTTTTTTACGTAATCGCGCCACTTGCACATCAATCGTTCGATCAAATGGGCTGGCTTCGCGACCGCGAGTAATATCAAGCAGTTGGTCGCGCGTTAATGTACGTTTCGGATTTTCCAGGAAGGCTAATAAGAGTTCAAATTCACCTGCGCTTAATGGGACGGTCACACCGTCGGGAGATACGAGGCGGCGTTTGTTGCGATCCAAAGTCCAGTTTAAGAATTTTATGTCAGGCATTTTTGCTAATTGTGATGCTTTGCGTTGCTCTGCTAATTTGCCGGTGGTGCGACGAGCTAAGGCTTTGATTCGGGCTAGGAGTTATCTTGGGCTAAATGTATTTGCGAGGTAGTCATCTGCACCGACTTCTAAACCGATAATTCGGTCGGCTTCTTCGCCGACGGCGCTTAACATTATAATAAGGACTTCAGAGTCTTGGCGGAGTTTGCGGCAAAGCGTGAGACCGTCTTCGCCAGGGAGCATAATATCTAACACGACTAAATCAAATTTATGCTTTTTCAGCGCTCGCCACATGTGATAACCGTCACGTGCAGTGGTAACGCGGTAGCCGTGTTGGGCTAAGTAATCGCTTAATAAATCACAAATTTGTGGGTCATCGTCGACGACGAGGATGTGCCATTGTCTGCTCATTGTTACACCATTATTGGGTTTGCATGTGAAATATGGCTATTTTTTACGCGAATTTTTTTGGAATCACAAGGGTTTTGTTGTTACAGCGCTGTAACACGGTGTTTGTTATTGCGTGGCGCGGCGACCTTCACAGCGATCGTCATAGCGGTCGTCATAGCAATCGCCAAAGCAATCGTCATAAAAATCGTCATAGCAATCGTATAGCAATCGTCATCAACTATGTTGTGATGATACTAGATTCATTAATAAAATCTCTAATTTT
>CAYXLV010000162.1:0-5086 GCA_964465995.1 uncultured Coxiellaceae bacterium
AGGCCAGTAGCTCAATTGGCAGAGCGACGGTCTCCAAAACCGTAGGTTGGGGGTTCGATTCCCTCCTGGCCTGCCAGCATCAAGATTGAAGGTGGAAGTAAAAATGCGACCAAAAGTGAATGGACCAAAAGCAGGCACTGAAACATTTAAATACGATTCGTTGAAGTGGCTTTTGGTACTGGTGATCGTCGCAGCTGGCATCGTAGCGAACAGTTACTACGGTGATGTTGCTGGCGCATTACGTGCCGCTATCGGTATTGTTGTTGCAGCGATAATTGTAGGTATTGCATCACAAACTGCAAAAGGTCAACGCGCATGGACTTTTATGAAAGGTTCGCGCACAGAACTGCGCAAGGTCGTATGGCCAACTCGTCAGGAAACGATTCAAACAGCGATGGTCGTCGTGGCAATGGTGATTGTCATGGCAATTATTTTGTGGGGCGTGGATACATTATTTCTATGGTTGGTGAGTTTGTTGACAAGAGTGCACGGTTAATTTGAATTTTATAGCCGAGGTTAAATAACCCATGTCAGATGAAGATATAAAAAAATCAGAGAGTACGTTGGATAAAGCTGACGAAGAAAATAAAAAGCGTTGGTTTGTTATTCACGCTTATTCTGGTTATGAAAGCCATGTGGTGCGCGCACTACAAGAGCGTATTCGTTTAAAAGGTTTAGAAGATCAGTTTGGTGAAATCATTGTCCCGACTGAAGAAGTGGTAGAAATGCGTGCCGGGCAAAAGCGTAAAAGTGAGCGTAAATTTTTCCCCGGTTATGTATTAGTACAAATGGTAATGAATGATAAAACATGGCACTTGGTGAGAAGCACACCAAAGGTGTTAGGTTTTATTGGCGGTACTGCAGAACGTCCGGCATCTATTACGGATAAAGAAGCGGCCGCTATTTTACAACGCGTTGAAGAAGGCGAGAAAAAACCAAGACCGAAAGTGTTGTTTGAACCAGGCGAAGCGGTTCGAGTCACTGATGGTCCGTTTGCTGACTTTAATGGTGTTGTTGAGGATGTTAATTACGAGAAAAATAGACTGCGTGTTTCCGTATCTATTTTTGGTCGTTCGACGCCGGTTGAGCTGGAATTTGACCAGGTCGAGAAAGCGTAAGGCGCATTAAACCGCGTCTAATTTTAATTTTTAGGGGAGCTATCAATTAAGTTCACTCTTAATTTAGCGTTTGCACCCAGGAGACAATACAATGGCTAAGAAGATCACGTCTTATATTAGTCTGCAAATCAAAGCAGGCGAAGCAAACCCTAGTCCACCTGTCGGTCCAGCTCTGGGTCAGCATGGTGTGAACATCATGGAATTTTGTAAAGCGTTTAATGCTAAAACACAAAACATGGAAAAGGGTGTACCCATTCCCGTAGTGATCACGGTCTATGCTGATCGTAGTTTCACGTTTATCACTAAAACCCCACCGGCCTCTGTCTTATTGAAAAAAGTCGTTTTAGGTGGCCTCAAGCAAAGTGGTAGTGCTGTTCCTAACAAAGATAAAGTTGGTAAAGCAACCCGTGCACAGCTTGAAGAAATTGCAAAAACTAAAGAACCCGATTTAACTGCAGCTGATTTAGATGCGGCCGTTCGCACCATCGCAGGTACTGCGCGTAGCATGGGTATTGAAACGGAAGGGGTGAAATAATGGCGAAGTTAACCAAAAGAATTAAAGCAATCCGCGAAAAACTTGAAGCTGGCAAGCAATATGCTGTCACTGATGCCTTAAACCTTCTTAAAGAATGCGCAACCGCTAAATTCAAAGAAGGTGTCGATGTCGCTGTCAATCTTGGTGTTGATGCAAAAAAATCTGATCAAAATGTTCGTGGCGCGACCGTGTTACCACATGGTACTGGCCGCACCGTACGCGTTGCAGTTTTTGCCGCGGGTGATAATGCGAGTAAAGCGACGGCAGCCGGTGCTGATATCGTGGGTTTAGAAGACTTAGCTGAAAAAGTTAAAGCTGGCGAGATGGATTTTGATGTTGTGATTGCAACACCGGATAGCATGCGCATTGTTGGTCAATTAGGTCAAATCCTAGGTCCGCGTGGCTTAATGCCAAATCCAAAAGTTGGCACGGTAACAGCTGATGTTGAAAGCGCTGTTAAAAATGCAAAAGGCGGTCAAGTACGCTATCGCACCGATAAAAACGGTATCGTGCATTGCACCGTGGGCAAAGTAGATTTCGATGCCAACGCATTAAAAGAAAATATCGAAGCGTTACTGGTCGATTTGAAAAAAGCAAAACCAGCAACCTCAAAAGGGGTGTACTTAAAGAAACTAACGGTATCAACAACGATGGGTCCTGGATTATTAGTCGACCTTTCATCGTTAGCGATCAAGTAACGTGAACTAAAGAATTCGCGGTGGATGCGGAAAAGCAGCTGCTTTTCCGTATTCGGCCGTCGAAGACCGGAGGTGGGTTAAGCGTTGTAAACAACGATTAACCCTTAATGGCAATTGACTGCCGGCCTCCGCAGACGGTGAATGCCGAATGAGTGAATGCTCCTAAGGTAGTCACCTTAACAACAGACTTGGAGAACTTTTTTGAAAAGTTGATCCAAGAGGAGAAAACAAGTGGTACTAAAACTCGAAGATAAAAAAGCACAGGTCGAGCAATTACGTAGCGTGATTGAAACATCCGTTTCTGCTATCGCTGCTGATTACCGTGGCCTGACTGTATCTGAGATGACTGAACTGCGTAAAACAGCGCGTAACAGCAATGTTTTTCTACGTGTTTACCGTAACACGTTAGCACGTCGTGCCATCGAAGACACAGAATTTGCTTGTTTACACGAAACATTAGTTGGCCCAATTGTCTTGTTCTTTTCGCAAGATGATCCGGGTGCTGCCGCTCGTTTGATTCGTGATTTCGTTAAGACCAATGAGCGCCTGGAAGTGCGCGCATTAGTGCTTGAAGGAAAACTGTTGGCTGCCGATCAATTAAAAGCAGTTGCCAGCCTACCTTCACGCGAGGAAGCGTTGTCGCAATTAGCTGCGGTAATGCAAGCTCCTGTAACGAAATTTGTACGTACATTACGCGAACCATACGCGCAAGCGGTTCGAGTAATGGGTGCTGTGCGCGATCAAAAAGAAGCAGCAGCGTAACTAACATTAATTATTTTTAACGACTAACTTTGGAGTTAATAAAAATGGCTGAAATTACAAAAGATCAAATCTTAGAAGCCGTCGCTAACATGAGTGTGATGGACGTTTGCGACTTAGTAAAAATGATGGAAGACAAATTTGGTGTTTCTGCACAAGCTGCAGTTGCTGTAGCAGGTCCTGCTGCCGCTGCTGGTGGCGAAGCTGCTGAAGAACAGACTGAATTCAACGTTATCATGAAAAGCTTTGGCGCTAACAAAATTAACGTTATTAAAGCAATTCGTGCTATCACCGGTCTGGGTCTTAAGGAAGCAAAAGACATGGTAGAAGGCGTTCCGGCTACTGTGAAAGAAGCAGTTTCTAAAGAAGAAGCAGCTGATATTAAGAAACAATTAGAAGAAGCTGGTGCAGAAGTAGAAGTTAAGTAGTCATAAAAATTCCCGCCCAATTTGGGCGGGAAACCGTTGTTAATAACGCGAGGTTCATTCATGGGAAATTCTAAGACTAGTGGTCGTTACGTAGTCACTTCAAACTCTGAAAAAAGACGTGTTAGTTTGCGCTTAGGTAAGAGTAAAACAGAACTATTAAAAGTTCCTTTTTTGCTTGAAACACAAATAAAGTCATATGAAGACTTTTTGCAACGCCAAGTCGCAAAAGATCAACGACGTGCTACGGGACTACATGCAGCATTTGATTCTGTGTTCCCGATTCAAAGCTATTCAGGTGGTGCTGAACTACAATACGTCGACTACGATCTTGGCGAACCTGTGTTTGATGTTCAAGAATGCCGCTTACGTGGTTTAACCTATGCCGCTTCACTCAAAGTCAAATTACGACTCGTACTCTATAACAAAGAGGGCGGTGATGATGCGCGCGTTAAAGATATTAAAGAACAAGAAGTCTACATGGGTGAAATCCCATTGATGACGAACACCGGTAGCTTGGTGATTAACGGTACTGAACGTGTCGTTGTATCACAGCTGCATCGTTCACCCGGTGTTTTCTTCGAACATGATAAAGGCAAGACCCACTCCTCCGGTAAGCTGCTGTACTCCGCGCGAGTAATTCCTTACCGTGGCTCTTGGTTGGATTTTGAATTTGATCCTAAAGATTGCATTTTTGTGCGTATCGATCGCCGTCGTAAATTACCCGCTACTGTGATCTTGCGTGCATTGGAATATACCACTGAAGAAATCTTGGGTATGTTCTATGAAAATAATACATTCCACCTTAACCCGATCACGGGTGAAGGCGATAATGCTGTTACCTTAGAATTACTACCACAACGTCTACGTGGTGAATTAGCAGTTGTTGATATTGCTGATGGCAAAGGTAACGTGATTGTCGAACAAAATCGTCGTGTCTCTGCACGCCACGTTCGTCAAATTGAAAAAGCGGGTATTAAGAAATTAGTTTTACCAGAAGCTTACTTAAATGGAAAAGTGATTGCAGAAGCGATCGCAGATGCTGAAACCGGTGAGATTATTGCGAATGCGAATGATGAAATCACTCCAGAATTAATCGAAGCATTACGCGCGGCTAACATCACTTCCATCAAAACCCTTTATATCAACGAAATTGAATGCGGTCCTTATGTCTCAGATACGTTACGTTTAGATTCTTCAACGAACCAGCTAGAAGCCTTAGTTGAAATTTATCGAATCATGCGTCCAGGTGAGCCACCGACAAAAGAGGCTGCCGAAACATTATTCCAAAACTTATTTTTTAGCTCTGATCGTTATGATTTATCTGGCGTTGGTCGCATGAAATTTAACCGCCGCGTTGGTCGTGAAGATTTCGAAGGCGAAGGCACGTTGACCAAAGAAGATATCGTGGCAGTGTTAAAAGTGCTGGTTGATATTCGTGATGGTAAAGGCACCGTTGATGATATCGATCACTTAGGTAATCGTCGTATTCGTAGCGTTGGTGAAATGGCTGAAAACCAATTTCGAGTTGGTTTGGTCAGAGTGGAAAGA
>CAYXLV010000163.1:0-5053 GCA_964465995.1 uncultured Coxiellaceae bacterium
GCCCGATGTAATCAAACACTGGGTCTCCGACCATATCATCAAGCACATTTTCATCATCATACTCTTTAAAAACTGCTTGCGTAGTTTGCAAGAAAAAGCCACTAGCAATGATGAAGAGCGCTTGTTTCTCACTGAACGCCGGAATAAGTGGTAACGGGTGAGATACAAGATTGTCATCTTTTTCAAGCTTACCGATTATTTTGCGAATTAAAGTCTCAATTCCTGCAATTGCAATTGATATCACCAAATTGGCGGTAGGTGTAAAAACCGAAGCAACTTTTGGGCCTTTTGCGAAAAATTTGGCAATTTCCTCAGCCGCTTCAGGCGCATGACGACCCAGCATTGCAAGTAACAATGGTGGGATAACAATATTAACAATCATGTGACCCTCAGTGCGGTGGCGAAACCTTGCCCACGGCGTTTGAGGGTTATTCTTTATAACTACAATTTTGTATGACTCATCATCTTCAGTAGGTTTGCCATTTTTATCTACCTGACTTGCAGTGTAGCCGTGTGTCAACTCCTGCCCAAGAATAAATTGCACATCAGATTTTTGCCCTTCTGACATGTCAGCAATATCGCCCAATCTAAACTGGGTCTTTTTTTCCCTGTCTCTTAAACTCACCATTTTAATTGACTCATCCTCAATAAAACGTGCCTCTCTATCTTGATTATCTCTAGTCATCTTTTACCTCTCATAAATTAAAAAAGCCTTGATCTAAATCATTTCAAAAACAGCAATAAAATTAAAATCACTTTAGCACTTCTTAGCGATTACTATCCTGGCTGACAATTAGAAGAGTCCTTTTTTATGTCGTGCATTTGTTTTTATGTTGTACAGCGCTTAGTCGATTGATCGGTTAAATACACTTAAATAAAACCAACAAAAAACAAAGCTTGTTTTTATTTCTGTCGTATGACGGCGAAAGCCTAAATGAATTTTTGTCGTCACCTATTTTATTGATGACGACTTGCTGCTATTTATACGCCTCAATAACCAGAAACACAACCGGATCGACTAAGTTTTTCCTTAAGGAAAAATTAAGAAAAAATAAATTTGTACTAAATGTTATTTTCAGTGAATAACAAACCCTATAATAGGTGCAATTTTTTATATACTCTAAAAAAAAATCACTCTATAATGCCGCTCTATTTATCATACAAGAAGCAAAGTGCTTTTGTGCTCAGTTTAATTTTTTTCACAAAAATCAACAGAGAGAGCTTTTGTTTTTTATCAACAACTAAGGAGAGATAATTATGCAAAGAGATGACCGCTTTAATGAATTTAATGAAGAGACCCCATTACATGAAGATCAGCGTAGCTCAGAACTTAGATACCGTGGCCAAGACAAAGAAAAAGATAATGATAGTGAGTTGGTTTTCGAAAACGCACGACCTCGATCATCCATGCGTCCATTTCTCAAATTTTTAAACAAGATATGGGAGCAATTTTCATTTGCAGATTTTTTTAAAAACTCATCTGCTGTATACATCACCTGGACATACGTAGAATATACCCTTAGCCACCTTAAAAATCCTGAATACTATGATGACATCGATAATCGTCCTGATCTGCAACAGCTTGAACCTTTGTTTGCGCTGATTCTCGGGATGATACTAACACTTCTTCTCAATCCAGGTCAGAATAGTTTAGCCTCAAAAGAAAATTCGGTTGCCAAATATATAAATAGCTTAACGCCGGGTACTTTCATATCAAAATCAAAATCAACTAAAGTTAAAGCCTTCCTTAAGCATTTTTTTGCCTTCGGTGGTGCAGTTTCAATGGATATTGCAGCGCACGACTGGGAAATGAATGGTAACGAAACGCAACAATTAATTGCATACGGCGAATTAGAAGACGTTTCCCATGCCACGGTGGCACCACGTTGGGCTGTTGGTTATGTCGTTGGCATTATCGTTTTCGTCGTTGGTGATCTTATTAGCAAAGGGTTAATAGCGGTTGAAGATCGTTATGAAGTTTTTGGTAGGCTTGCAGAAGCGTTAGGTTTGGAAAAAATATTCGGTAGTGGCGTTGCAACAAGTTACCAAGGAATTGGAGGGCTCTCAAGTGACGAAGAGCAAAGCTCAGATCATGAAGCACCAATTATCATTGAAGAAGAAAATCCCGATACTGAAGTCAAAGTATCCAATAATAACTCGGCAATGACGAAAAATCCTAGTGACACAGAAAATCAAACTGGGAGCTCGCCAAAGCAACCCGATCCGAGTTTCTTCAAAACGAAAAGTTCTGAAAAAGAAGAAAATAAAGAGGAAAAGGAAGAGGTCACAAACACCTCACTCACCTTTGGTAAAGGAAGCCAGGAAGAGTAATAAAGCACTCCCTAAAAAATAAATACCGCCTTCACCTCTAACCGAAGGCGGTATTATTTTTCGCCAAACTTGGCAAGTCCTCAACATCACCCATCGCATAACGCATAAAATACGCTTTTACCAAACCCATTTGATCGGTTAATGCCAAACCTTGACTGCGCAAATACACCACCCAAGGTGAATGCTCTGCAAAGAGCGCTTTAAAACCTCGCATTGCTGCTAGCATCAATGTGTTATCACACTTACGCCAACGCTCATATTCTCGCAATGGACGCAGATGACCCAAGTCACGTTGTTGCTGCTCTGCATGAATCAATGTATCTGCTAAACAAGCCGCGTCCATTAAACCTAAATTAACACCTTGTCCTGCTAGCGGATGAATCGTATGGGCTGCATCACCAATAATAGCTAGACGAGGTTCTACATAATGCTTGGCATGGCGCATGATTAACGGAATTGATTTTAGTGAGGTTAAACACTGCATATCACCCAAACAAGATTCAAGCGAGTTGGCGAGTTCAAGATTAAACGCATCACTGCTTAATGCTTGTAAATGATTGGCGTGCTCTGGTTCGGTTGACCATACAAACGCTGATTGATGTGGGTCGGCCATCGGTAAGAGACCAAGCGGTCCTTGTGGTAGAAAATTTTGATACGCCGTTTGTTGATGAGGCTCACTCGTTTGTACAACAGCAACTAATGCATCGTGATGATAAGGATGCTCTTGCACTACTGTTTGCATTTGGCGACGCACCCATGAACTACCACCATCCGCACCAACGAGTAACTGCGCCGTTAAAGCGGTTTGGTCATTTAGGCATAACTCAATATGCGAATCATGCCGCTTAAGCGTTGCCGCCTTGTTAGGATAATAAAAAGTCGCGTTAGCATCTTGCTGCAAGTGTTCCCACAACACTCGCACTAGCTCGCGATTTTCAATAATAAAGCCAAGCTCTGATGCGTTAATGTCAGCGGCATCAAACTGGATTTTACCGCCGCCGATGCCATCCCAAACCGCCATTTTTAATAAGCGACTTTTGGCGATTGGCCGAATCGATGACCAAAGTTTTAGGTTTTGTAAAATACGTTTCGAAGCGAGATTTATTGCGCTAACGCGTGCATCTAAACTTTCCTGCGGCCAAGTGAATGTGGGTGCGTGTGCTTCGATTAAACCAACTGAAACACCTTGCTGGGTTAGTGCCGCCGCTAGCGTCATACCGACCATACCACTACCAACAATAATCACTTGATGTTGTAATTTTGCACTCATTCCATTGCGTCCTTCATTAATTGTGGTAAGCGACCTGCTAAACCTAAACAGCGTTTAGCCAAGCGTTTTTTAATTGGGGTGATCATATCCATGGCCAATAAACCAAAACCTCTTGCTGCACCAACACCTGGCAATTGCCAGTCGAATAAGTTAGCAATGCCTGCGGTTAAATCGATAATGCGTTGTTGATCTTGACCGCGCCAATCGACATATTGATTTAATGTGGCTAGATCACTAATAGAATCATTTGCATGAATAGCTGTCAGTAAAACTTCGCTTAACACCGCCACATCACGCAAACCGAGATTAAAACCTTGTGCCGCTAGTGGATAAATAGCATGTGCTGCATTTCCAACCAACACAAAACCCGGCCTGACTTGTTCATTGGCAATAATCGTGGTTAAAGGGAAATGTTGATGACGAGTGATTGAGGTGATGTGACCAATGCGATGGCCAAAACAATTTTGCAGATGTGTTTGTAAACTTGCATCATCCCATTGTTGTATTTTTGCAAATTGCGTTTTTGATGTTGTCCATACTAAGCGGTATTTTTGTTGATCAAACAGCGGTAGTAAGGCTAAAACACCTTGGCGAGTAAAGCGTTCATAAGCTTGATGTTGGTGAGGTGTTTGTAGTTGTATGGTTGCTGTTAAGGCGATTTCTTCATGATCTTTAGTAGTGGTTTCTATATTAAGTTGTTTGCGACAAACTGAATGAGTGCCATCGGCAGCAATTAATAATTTGGCGCTGAGTTGTTGTTGACCGTGAATAGTCGTGAAGGTAATTGTGGCACCGTTTCGATCACAATGTATCGTTTCGATAGCATCACTAGCAAAAAAATCCACCTTGGCTGAGTTTGCTGCGGTTTGATAAAGCCGTTGTTGTAATTGATGGAAAGGCACGACGTAACCTAATACTGGCACGTTTTCTTCACTCGCTTGAAAACAAGTACGTCCAAAACGACCTTGCTCAGAAACATGGACTGATTTAATTGGACAGGCTTGCGGCGCTAACGCGTCCCATACGCCTAAATTTTTTAGAATTAATGCACTGCCATAAGATAAGGTCAGTGGTCGACTATCGGGTGTGGTGGCAGTTGCGGATTCGGGTAAATGTTTTTCAAGTACAGCAATGCGTAAAGGTTGTTGCTGTAATGCACTGATCAAACTTGTGCCAACAAGACCGGCGCCCACAATGATAATGTCGTAATCAAAATTCATGTCACGAAGATTAGCAGAAAACCGGGAAGATTGACCACTGCTATACAGGTTGACAACAAACCTCGTCATGACGATGCCGTTCTCGTCGTCCCACTGTTTAACAGCGGGACCCATCAGCATGCTCTAGATTGCGCGAGCACGCCGCGCAATGACGAAGCCTTTTTCGTCGTCCCGTTGTCTAATCATTACCCACAAGTCAGGAAAGCAAATTTGAAATTATTTTTTGTGGGTT
>CAYXLV010000164.1:0-5026 GCA_964465995.1 uncultured Coxiellaceae bacterium
ATGTATTGCTCAAGTAGACAAGGTTGATCGATCAAATGCGGGACTTAAAGACTTAAGTGCTTATATAAAAGAACAGCTAAACGCTGTTTTATCAGATCATAAAAAAAATCAATATACATTTTTTAGCTTTACCAAAAGCCGTACCCATCAAGCTATCGACAAACTTTTAACAGAAGCAGATGCTGATACCGCCATTATCTACAACAGTAACCGATCTCACATTTCATAAATATGCATGCATTTTAACAGCACCGGTTTTACTAGCGGCAAATTACTTCTTGGGTCTAAGCCATTATAAACTGCACTATATTTAGCACGATAACCATATGTTGTTTTCTGGTATTTCACACTGGATGGGATCGCATAAAAATCACCTGCCCTCTTGCCTTTTCGAAAAAACGCAATCGTAAACACACGATTTTTAATCGCATTGACAATATAAAGCTTCCCTTTATTTGCCTGAGTGGTGCAGCCAGCGTCTACACACCCGTACTGATAACTTAAAATCTTATCATTCATGGCAATTTCTAAATTAAAATCCAATGCATCGCCCGGTAAAATTCCATTAATAGAAAACTTACCCGAACCCGAATAACACTTTAGCATGATGCTAGCTGAGCCAGCGAAAACAGAGTTTGCAATCATTAGAAAAAAACAATACAACACACATTGACCTATTTTTTTCATTGAATCAGCCTTGTGATAATCAATTAAATTGCTGTAATTATAGTAGGTTTACTTACGTGAATGATGTGAGCTCACCACGCAGATTTTCTTGCATTTTTTCCTTAACTTGAGTGACCGACCAACCGCAACTAAACAAATAATATAATTTAGCGATCACCGCTTCCATCGTCATATCCGCAGCACTAATCATCCCAAGATCGGCTAACGAATGACCGGCTGCATAGGTTTGCATGTCGGTATAACCATGCGGGCACTGTGTGCAATTAATTAAAACAATGCCACGTTCATTTGCTTTTTTTAAGCTAGCTAAAAATGCATCATCACTTGGTGCATTACCCAAGCCATAAGTACCAATAATAACAGCATGCAAAGGTTGTTCAAATAACTGCGCTAGGTGCTCAAAAGAAATACCTGGAAATAATTTAACATTACCAATTGTGATATCTTGCATCATAACTGGATTAAAAGCTTGCGCGGTTTTTTGTAATAATTGCTCGGTTTGCCAGTGGATGTCTTTTTCTAGGACGGCTAACGGTGGAAAATTAGGCGATTCAAAAGCAGTATAGCGTGTGGAACTCATTTTTTTGCAGCGATTACCGCGTAATAAAAAGTCATGGAAGTATAAACACACCTCATTAAGTTCATAATGACTAGCGATATACAAAGCATCGATTAAATTTTGCCTCGCATCTGTACGAACATCCGTTAGCGGAATTTGTGAGCCTGTTAATATCACAGGCTTATCTAAATTTTCCAGCATAAATGATAGTGCTGATGCCGTATAAGCCATCGTATCCGTGCCATGTAAAATAAGAAAACCATCATACTGCTGATAATTTTTTTGAATATCTGTTGCGAGTTGATTCCAAATAGCTGGAGTTAAATTCGATGAGTCAATGAGAGGTTGGTATTCATGAATATCGACAGTTGGCATGGCGGGATGCTTTAAGGCAACCATATCAGCCAGTAATTTAGGCAATAACCCAAGCACGGGTTTGTGACCTGTCGCTGTTTGTTGCATGCTAATGGTACCGCCGGTATTAAGAATCAGAATAGATTTTTTCATAGGGCTATTATAGCTGGATTAAGTCTTGAATGGTAAGCACATTCCGTTATACTAAAGCCACATTCATTGAGAGGTCATTCAACCTTATGTCACATAGCGATGCATTTGTTCAACTCTGCGAAGCCGCAAAATCACGCATTCAGGAAACGACTGTAGACGCTGTTTTTGAAATGCAAAATAATAACCAAGCATTTATTTTAATTGACGTTCGCGAAGATCAAGAATGGGAAGCCGGTCATCTCCCAAATGCGATTCACTTAAGCAAAGGTATTATTGAGCGTGATATTGAAAAAAATATTACTGATAAAAAGCAAGCGATCGTGCTTTATTGTGGCGGCGGCTATCGCTCTGCTTTGAGTGCCGTGAATTTACAGCAAATGGGCTTTACGAATGTGTTATCAATGGATGGTGGATATCGGGCCTGGATTAAAAATAATTATCCTGTAGAAAAATAACCGCTATTACTAACAAGGTAGTTAAAGTGATTAGACCATCACTCACCAATCGCAATGATGCGCTAATTACTGCTTGCAAAATGATGCTCGCTTGCATCATTGCCTTTATTACTTATCACTCACTTAATCTTCCCGAAGGCTATTGGGCGGTTGTTACCATTGCTGCGGTCACGCAAGTTGGCTTTGTTAACACACTAACCAAAGGCTTTATGCGCTTGCTTGGCACAATTATTGGCGCGGGCATTGGCTATGGTTTTGCTTTGTTGGCACAAGGCAATATTACGATAGTTTTATTACTGTTCTTTGTTTTTATTACCTTGAGCAGCTTGATTGCGATTCAACCAACTTTGTTTTCATATAGCGGCGTAGTAACCGGGTTAACAATCGTTATTGTTTTATCATCTAGTTTAATCAGCGGTCAATTGTTTACCGTTGCCGTTTATCGTAGCTTTGAAGTCATCTTTGGCATTATTGTCCTAGTGCTACTTAATTTTGGGATTGCGTTATTTTTTCGCAAAGCGGATGCCATATGGGAAGATTTTGCCAGCTCTTTAAAAAAATTACCCAGTGAACTTAAAAAAATACGATGCAATGCACCCTATTTTAAATCATCTTTAAAAATCGCTTTAGCGTGTTTAGCAACCTTTGCATTATGGGTGTTTGTGCGCCAGCCGGAAGGCTTTTGGGCGACAGTGAGTTGCTTGCTGATTATGGAGGAAAGCATCTCTACCACTGCGGTGAAAGCGTCTTTGCGTTTTAGTGCGCATGTGATTGCCGCATTAATTGGTGGTATTTGCACGTTAATTATTGGCCCGCATTTTGCTTGGCGTTTGCTACCGCTTGCAATTAGTTTTTTTGGGTTTGGGTATCTTATTGGCACTAAAAATAAATATGCCAGCTTGGGCAACACTGCTGGTATTGCGTTAGCCGTGATGTTGTTATTTAGCCCAGATGTAACCACCACTTTTCATGTCGTTATTGCCCGATTTCTCAATGTATTACTAGGGATTTGCATCGCAATTTTTGTAACTCATTATTTATGGCCACAAAAATTAAAGACTTAAGCAAATAATCACTATGGTACTCAAGCGCAGGTGTGTATAAAATAAATCCGTCATAGGGGCTTATGCTATAGTTTCTTAAAACATTCTCAATGGACGTGAAAGTAATAAGAGATTAGTAGCATAGGTAAATACCGTGAAATTTTTGATAACGCTTTTATTTAGCATCACCGTCTGTACCATCACTACCAATGTTTTGGCGTCGCCATTAGCGGCCACCATTGCCAAACTATGCAGTCAAAAAACCGCGCAAATATTATCCATCAATCCCGACCTACTCAGCGCTTGGGATGCTGGCAATCTATACGGCGTCTACGAAGAAACCAGCACTGCTTTCCAAAAAGACGGCTCGAAATCCACTTGGACAGTTCGGTCCATCTTTTCACAAAAAAATGGCAATGAAGGCTATTGCATGGTGATCCAATCGAATAAAGGCGTTACCTCCACTTGGTGCCGCCATGTCACTCTCGTCGATAATGAAATTCAGTTTAGTTTTGACATCACACCCTGCCCAAAGGAATGGCGCTTTGTCGAACCAAAAAACCAATAAGCCTTTACCGACACCATGCCACTTATTGCCTTTTGCAGGCGAGCGCTATAAAATACGGCGCTTTTGGAAGTTAAGGAAATAACATGAGTGTTGCGGTTTATGACACGATTGGCGAGTTTTATGACGTCACACGCAAAGCAGATCCCGGCATTGTTAAAAAATTAATCGAATTACTCAATGTTAAACCCAAGCAACACTTTCTCGATATTGGCTGCGGCTCCGGCAACTATACGCACGCTCTTTCTGCACAAAAGTTAAACATGACCGGCCTTGATGTCTCCAGCGCCATGATTGCAAAAGCTAAGAGCAAAGCAGCAGCGCCTGAGTTTTTAATCGGCGACGCACGAAAAACCCCCTTCCCTGATGGCCACTTTGACGGCGCCACTTGCATCCTTGCCACCCACCATATTCCAAATTGCGAACAAGCTTTCCAAGAAGCTTACCGTGTTATTACGCAAGGTCAGTTGGTTATTTTTACGATTATTCCAGAACAAATGAAACACTATTGGTTATGCCATTACTTTCCCAAGCTTATGCAAGATGCTATGCAGAAAATGACAAACTATGAAAAGCTGGAACATGATTTATTGCAAGCGGGTTTTAATACTGTCCAAAAACATCCTTTTTTTATTACCAATCAATTAGAAGATCGTTTTTTATATGCTGGCAAGTATCGCCCGGAAATTTATTTAGACCCCGCCATTCGTGCTGGCATTTCATCTTTTCACTTATCTGTTGTGGATCAAGCAGAGCTTGATAGTGGTTTAACTCAATTAGAAAAAGATATTAGTAGCGGCGCGATTAATGACATCATTAATCGCTATGAAACAGATTCTGGTGATTGCTTGTTTGTTTCTGCAGAGAAGCATTAGCGCTTAATTGAATGGCTTTGGTCAATTAAGCCAGAGTGTGTTCGTAGATCCCGCTGTTAAACAGCGGGATGACGGTGCGGGCAACTGTGGCAGCGGAGGCGACTGACTATTGTGCGACCCAATCATTACCCACAAGTTTATTTTTACTACTAAAAGCTAAATCTCGCATAAAAAAATGGCCACATTCTTCACATTACACTCACACCGAAGCGGATATTGTTGGGCAACCTCTCACTTGCGTTCGTGGCTCCGTTGTCACAGCCTTCTGCCAATGCATGAAAACGGAGCCACGAACGCAAGTGAGAGGTTGCCTAACAATATCAACTGCAGTGTGA